>JBAVGD010000380.1:0-6893 GCA_049684635.1 Solirubrobacterales bacterium
GAGAAAGATGAAGGGGAGGACCTCAAAGTAGTAGCGGCCGAGGCTCGGATCCCGGCCGACCAAGCCAATCATCGCCCAATAGATGACAACAACGGTCGCGTAAGCAAGAAAGCGGGGCGTGACGCGATGCCCTCTCAACAGCAGATAGCCGAGTCCGCCGATGGCAACGGCAGCGAGAGGACGTCCGGCCGAGAGATCGATACCGGCTAAGCCGGTCGGAAAGCCGGTCGGGAAGAGGCCAGTGATACCCGCCATCGCCGCGGCGACCGAGTTGAACATCGAGAAGGGCAATGCCCCGATGTCATCGAGCTTGATGTGGTCGGAAGCGGTCGCCGGAGCGGGCGTGGCCTGAGCACTCCAGATCAGGAACATCAGAATCGGAATCCAGATGACCCACGTCCGGCGCCAACGGCCCTCCGCGACAAGCAGGACGATCGCCCCCAGTGCGAACGCAAGCTCGCTTGAAAAGCTGAGAAGGCCGACCGCGATCAGTACGCCCGCCAAGACCTCGGACCAGGTGGTTCGACGTTCGAGCGCAATGAAAGCGCCCAGCCCGCAGGCTGTGGCGAGATTCACGCATGTTGCGCCTCCGGAGGCCAACACGTCCCACGCGCTACCGAGGAACAAGAGCAGGACCGCCGGAGCCAGCGCAAGCTGGTCTCCGACCCGGCGTCTGGCCAGCATGAACAACAGGATGGAATTTGCCAGTACCAGAGACAGGCTGATCAAGCGGAAGGGCAGATAGTGCGTACCAAACGCACTGAGGATCCCTGCATAGATCAGTCTGGGGATCAGAACAAGGTGACCATTGTCAGACTGAAACAGTGTGGTGGCATTTGGATGTGCCGCGCCTGAAAACCACAGCCACTCGTCATAGAAGAAGTTACTACTCCTATTCAAATACAGGATCAGTACCGATGCGGTGGCACAGCTGGCAACGAGTAACATCTGCGGCAGTCGCCGCACTAGATCCTGCCTTACTGTTAACCCCTGACCGTCCAGAGCGCGGGCATCATAGTGCATGGCCGTAACCCGTCGGGCTCAGGTCGCCCGTTTTGGTATGAGGCGCACGAGCTCGAGACCGTCGCGGGCCCGCTGGAGCAAACGGAACGCAAAGCGCTGGTGCAGTACCGACAGTGCGACCCGTTGGAGTTCGTTGAAGTCACGGGGCGCTCCGGTCGGCGCAACTTCGCCCGGTGGGCGCGGGACGGGCGACGTCAGCAGGAGCGTCCCCGGGGCTACGTTCTCACTGGCCACGCGGACGCGGCTTCGGCTGGACTGGATCAGGACATCCTCTGGGGGATGGGAGATCGGGAGGAGATTTCGCCGGTCGGCGCGCACGAGGATCTCCGTTGTCAGATCCGGCTCGGTCAAGACGAGAGCGGGCGCCTGCGGTGGCAAATGGCTGGCCAAGAGCGCCACACCGACCGGCGCTCTCTCATCGAACACCGGGTTATCCGCCAGGCGCTCGATCGAGAGCCGCAGCGAGCCTCCCTCTCCGGGGATCCCAAGCGCCAATGCCGTGTCCCCCCACTTCTGCTGAACGGATGGCCAGCTGCCCACCGCGATCATCGCCCCGCCGAGCGCGATTGCGCCGATTAGCGCGGTTCGCCATCGCTCATTGGGCGCCATCAGCAGCACCTGCACCCACAGCCCCCCGAGCATCACGACCGGAATCAGCAATATGAGGAGGTTGTTGGGGTGCGAACGTCCCAGGTAATACGTGAAGGTTGCGGTCGCAAGGCCCGTGGACCCGGCGATCGCTGCTCGCAGTGGCGGGGCAATCCCCTGCGGGTGATCGTGGGCCAGCCAAAAGAGAGTGACAGCGCTGAGGAAAATGGCTGCAGCCATGAGAGGGCCGGTCGAGAAAAAGACAACTGGAAGCTGACCTAACCCTCCCGCTGTGTAGAGCCTAAGGTATTCGACGTACGGCCCCCAGTCTAAGTGTCCATCGAATATCAGGGTGAACAGACTGAACAGCAGCACGGCCGCAGCGCTCATGGCGACACATTTCACGACGCCACGGAGAACAATCCGCACGATGTGAGTGCCGGCGCAAACAGCCTCCACGAGCAGAAGAACACCGTAGGTGGCGGCGCAATACACGAACGCCTCAAAACTCCATACTGCTGCGACGGCAACCAGAACGAGCATGGCGAGGCGTGCCACCCGCACCCGCGCAGGCTTGCGAGCGCCAATGACCGCGCAGAGAATGATGAGATATGGAAGCCCGAATCGAAGCGGCGAGTCGCTGGGAAATGCGAGATAGGTTCCAAGGGGAGCAAATAGATTGCCCGCCCCCGCCACGGCGACCGTAAGCACTGCGAGCACCTGGCCGAGTCCAGCCAGGCGCAGGATCAAATAGACGCACACGTACTGCGCCGCGGTGAGCGTCACTACGACCAACGCGAGCGTGCCAAACCCAATCGGAACCACGCTAAACGTCACTCCAAGAGCATCGATGAGTCCCACGCCGTACTGAGACCAGGCACTGCCGAGCATTGCCCTGCCGTGCAAGGCATCGTTTGCCGGCCCGAGGAAGAACCCGTGATGGTGAACGACGAACGGCGCGTACGGAACGATATCCGGGAGTTGAATCGCCGCCAGCGCGATGATCGCGCAGCTGGCTATGTCCACCAGTCGCCTGGCGCGAAGGGGTAATGCTCGATGCCTGCGAAAGCGAACAAGTAACAGCGCGAGCGCAGCGAGGACTACCGCCGGAATCAAGGTATCGGGCTGTCGAGCGCCGACTGGTAAGAAAAGAGCAACCGTCAAGGAGACTGAGGCAAGGGCGATCGTGCGTGCGCCGCCGGCCGCGCGATCGTTCGGACTTCGCCACCGCCACGCGGCAAAGAACGGGCTAGCCAGCGCGCCGGCTGCCGCAGCAGCGAGAAGTCCGTGGTGCAGTTGGTCTCCCACGCCGACGCGGCGCAGGAAGAATGCAGTCGCAAGTAGCGCCAACCCAATGGCCAGGGCGCGCGGGGCGGCCCCGGGAGCGGCGGACGCGAGGCGTCGAGCTTGATATGCAGCCAATACAAGTCCGCCCGGGAGTGCCAATGCAAAGGCCAGGACCCACGACAGAGTCTCATCGGCCTCCGATGGGCCGCTGGGCAAGATGAGCAAGCAAACCAGCAACACAACCAACGCCCCGCATGCAAGGAGCCGCAGAGCGCCGGACTCGAATGGCGTGGGTGGCACGTCCGGGGCCGAGCCGGCCGGGCCGAGACGATGAGGAAGAGCATGCTCAGGCGTGATCTCGACCGCCACGAGCGGCGACAATACAGTCCCGATCAATGGAGTACGGACCTAAGCGGGGCTTGTGATCGGCTACCCTGAACCCGGCATGGAGGGAGAGGACCGCGAGCGTTTCGCCAATGAGGTTCGGCGGACGATCATCGAGCAGTCCTACCGGGCGAACGTTGGACACATCGGCTCGGCGCTTTCGATCGCGGATCTCGTCGCAGCTGTAATCGCCGGACCGGCGCGTTTGGGCGACGCGGATGACCGCGATCGCATCGTGCTCTCCAAGGGGCACGCCGCGCTGGCGCTCTACGCTGCGCTGCACCTGCACGGTCGCCTCGAGGAGGGTGCGATCGAAACCTACTGCGCTGACGGGAGCCTGCTCGGTGTTCACCCTGAGCACGGCCTCGAGGGCGTCGACTTCTGCACCGGCTCGCTGGGTCAGGGGCTCTCGCTGGGCACCGGCGCGGCGCTCGGCGCCAAGCTCCAGGGCTCGGACCGGCACATCTACGTGATCGTCAGCGACGCCGAGTTGAACGAGGGCTCGACGTGGGAGGCGGCGATGTTCGCCGCCCAGCACCAGCTCGACAACCTTGTCCTGCTCGTCGACCTGAACGGTCAGCAGGCGCTCGGCTACACGAGCGAAGTGATGGACCTCGGCGCCGTGGAGGAGAAGCTCGCGGCGTTCGGCTGGTCCGTCAAGGCAGTCCACGGTCACGACCATGAGGCGCTCGCCGCCGCCCTGGAACCGCCCGGCGACGGGCGGCCGCACGCGATCGTCGCCCAGACGACGTTCGGCTATGGAGTGTCGTTCATGGAGTCGAAGATCGAATGGCATTACCTGCCGCTTGACGAGGAGACCTACGCCCGGGCGCTCGCGGAGCTGGACGAACGAGCAGCAGCATGAGAAACGAGTTCGTCGACGAGCTGGTCAGCCTTGCCGAGGCGGACGAGCGGGTGATGCTGCTCACCGGCGACCTCGGCTTCATGGTCCTCGAAGAGTTCCAGCGACGCTTCCCCGACCGCTTCCTCAACTGTGGCGTCGCCGAGCAGAACATGGTCGGCGTGGCGACAGGACTGGCCGAGGCCGGCTTCGTCCCCTTCGTCTATTCGATCGCGACCTTCGCGACGCTGCGCCCCTACGAGTTCATCCGCAACGGACCAGCCCTGCACCAGCTGCCGGTGCGGATCGTCGGCATCGGCGGCGGCTTCGACTACGGCCACAACGGAATCACCCACTTCGCGCTGGAGGACTATGCGGTAATGCGGACGCAACCGTCGATCACCACGATCGCCCCCGCCGATGCCGCTCAGGCACGTGCCGCCCTCCGCGCGACCGCCGACCTCCCGGGACCCGTGTACTTCCGAGTGAGCAAGCGTGGTGACGCACTTCCCGCGCTCGACGGTCGCTTTGAGCTCGGCCGCCTTGAGCCGCTGCGCGAGGGGGTTGACGTGGCGATCTTGGCGATCGGCTCGATTGCCCACGAGGCGGTAGCCGCCGCGGATCTGCTCGCCGAACGAGGCGTCGACGTGGCGGTTGCGTTGGTCTCCTCGTTCAATCCGAGCCCCGTGGACGACATCGCCGAGTTGCTGAGCGAGACCCGCGCCGTGCTGACGGTCGAGGCGCATTACCGCAACGGCGGCCTCGGCTCGTTGGTGGCCGAGACGATCGCCGAGCGCGGACTCGATTGCCGGCTGCTGCGCGCCGGCGTCGATCGCATGCCGCGAGGAGAAACCGGCTCGCAGCAATTTCTCGAGGACCGCCACGGTCTCACTGCCCCCCATCTCGCCCGCCAGCTCGAGCGGGCGCTCAGCGCGACTGGCTGACGCTCACGCGGCAGAGCGAGGCGCGCGAGCTCGAGCCGCGAGCATCTGTGTCATCGGGTCGAGGAGGAGAAGCGGCGGTGCAAAATCAGCGGCGCGGCCCCAGGGGCGACGACATACCTTGGGGATAGGCTGCGCGGGCCGTGAAGATCTCAGCCGTAATCGCCTGCTACCGCGACGCGCCGGCAGTGCCGATCATGCACGAACGGCTCGTTGCCGCCTTCGAGGAGGCCGGCGCCGACTACGAGATCGTCTTTGTCAACGACGGCTCGCCGGACGACGCCGGCGAGGTGCTCGCTGAGTTGGCCGACCGCGATCCAAAGGTCGTCGTTGTCAACCATGCCCGCGCGTTCGGCTCGCAGAGCGCCTTTACCTCTGGCATGCGGATCGCGACGGGCGACGCCGTCGTCCTCCTCGACGGTGATCTGCAGGACCCGCCGGAGCTGATCCCGAAGCTGGTCGAGAAGTGGCAGGAGGGCTACGACGTCGTCTACGGCGAGCGGATCGAACGCGAGGCGCCCCGCTACATGCGCCGCTTCTACAAGGCCTTCTACCGCGTGTTCCGCCGGCTTGCCTATGTCGATGTGCCGCTCGATGCCGGTGACTTCAGCCTGATGGACCGCCGCGTGGTCGACGCGATTAACGCGATGCCGGAGTCGCACCGGTTCCTGCGCGGCCTGCGCGCCTGGGTCGGCTTCAAGCAGATCGGCGTCCCCTACGTCCGGCCGGAGCGAATGTTTGGCACCACCACCAACAGCTTCCTCAAGAATCTCGGCTGGGCACGACGGGCGATCGTCTCGTTCTCCTATGCGCCACTCGATCTGATCACCGGCGTTGCGCTGGTGGTCGTTGCGGCATCGTTTGTCAGCCTTCTGATTCAGCTCGTGCTGCGCATCGTCTCCCCCTCCTCCGCCCCTCCCGGCCTGACGACGCTGATCGTCCTCATCCTCTTCCTTGGCGGCATCCAGCTGCTGTGCCTGGCGATCATCGGCAGCTACCTCGGGCACATGTACGAGGAGGTGAAGCGGCGACCACCCTTCGTCGTCGCCTCGATCCTCAACCCACCCGAGGAGGCCGAGACGTCCCCGCGCCCGGCGTTAGCGCCGGCCCCAGGCGAGCATGTTGCCGACCCCGAGAGAGAGCGGCCGCGCGCCTAGGCCGCCGCGCTCGAGGCCACTGGCGAGCAGCGCCTGTGAGCGCTCCGGCAGCGGCAGCAGGCGCGCCCAGTAGCGAAGGGGGTAGCGATTGCGGATCCGGTGGCGCGTCACGTCGCGCAGGCCGGCGCGGTGTAGTAGTTCCTCGACGCTGCGGGGCGAGAAGAGCTGCATATGCTCGATGTCGACGATCGGCGAGCGCATCCCGAGCAGGCGGTTGACTGGCGCCCGCCGGTTGTGGCAGACGAGAGCGAGGACGCCGCCCGGTCGAAGCAGCGCGGCTGCGTCGCGGACCAGCGCGGCTGGGTCCGGAACGTGCTCGATCGTCTGGAAGCAGGTGACAAGGCTGAGGCTGCCGGGCTGCCGGATGTCCGGCCGGAACACACCATGCTCGATCAATTGGGCGACGGCTGGGTCGGCGGCCTCGATCGGCGCCCGCGAGGGCTCCACGCCGCCGACATCAGCGAAGCCGAGCTCGAGCAGCTCGGCCAGGAAGGCGCCCTCGCCGGTGCCGATGTCGAGCGCGCCGCGGCGCTCCGGCAGGGACGCGATGGCGTCGCCCAGCTCCTGCGCGTAGGTGGCGGCTGCGTAGCGGGCCTCCTCGGCGCTGTCGAAGGCGGCGGCGTCATAGGCCCGCGCCAGCGCCTCCGGTGAGGGGACCGGGCTGGCGTAGGC
>JBAVGD010000381.1:0-15608 GCA_049684635.1 Solirubrobacterales bacterium
GCCAACAACCATCGCCACCGCCACCACGACCACGAGCGCTACCACCACTGTGGAAAGCCAGGTTCCCGACGATGAGTACGCACAGTCGTGGTGGGGGCAGGCCGCCGAATTGGGGGCATCGGCCAGGAGGAACAGGAGCGACAGCAATGCCAAGGACATCTCAGCAGGACGCTCTGTTGAGGTCGCTGTAGGCGATTAACCATCGGGAACCCGACCTGACCATCGAGTACAGGCCGGCGAAGTTGTTGCAGCCGCTGTTCAGGGCTTCCGTGTGCAAGCGGCGGACTTGGACTATCGCGGTACCGTCTTCCGTGTACTGGCTGACGAAGGCGTCGAGATTGGCGCTCTGCAGCTGATCTTCTTCCTCCTGCCGGATCCAGGTCGCTCTTCCCCCGGCTTCTTCCATCGAGTACTGCGTCAGATCGGCGGCAGCTTCTTCGTACCGCCCCTGGACCAGCAGGGAGAAATGCGCCTTCAGATCGGTGATCGGTTCATTCCCGGTCGTCGATTCGGGTTCCGGCGCCGGTTCGGGTTCGAGCGCCGGTTCGGGTTCGGGTTCAGGTTCGGTGATCGCCGGGGTGGGCCCTGGTTCGGGCCCAGGCCCAGGCCCACCGCCACCGGACGCGATCACGACCGCCAGGACGATGCCGAGCAACCCGATCGCCGTGAGGGCCGGTATCCAGACTCTCTTCTGACCGATCAGACCGCGCAGGCCCGTGGCGGGGGAAGGCAACTCCTCGGTGGCCGCCGGTCGGATGGCGGTCGCAGGGGCCGTGTGCTCTCGGGTGGCGGCGATCCGGGTGGCACCCGGCGCGGCTTCGCCTGAGGCGACCGAGCGCTCGTCCTCGACGTCACTCGTGCCGCGGGCGGCGGCAGCGAGGGCACGACCGAGATCCCCGGCGGAGGGATAGCGGTCCTCCGGGGCCTTTGACATCGCCCGCTCGATCACCTCGTCGAGGGCCTTGGGGAGGTCGGGCCGCTGCGCGGAGAGCTGTGGCGGAGGGTCTTTCACGTGGGCGAACAGCCTCGCGACCTCGGAGTCGCGAGCGAAGGGAACCCGCCCGGCCAGGCACTCATAGAGGACGCAGCCGAGCGCATAGACATCCGAGCGGGCGTCGAGGTGGCCGCCTTCGATCTGCTCGGGAGGGACGTAGTCGACCGTCCCCAGCCATTGCCCGGTCCTGGTCATCTGGCTGGTGGAGGCGGTGCTCTTGGTCAGGCCGAAGTCGGTCAGGTAGACCCGCTCGCGCCCACCCTGGCTGACGACCAGGATGTTGCGGGGCTTCACGTCGCGGTGCACGAGACCCTTTTCGTGCGCGGCGTCCAGGGCTTCGGCCACCTGCTCGATGATCCCCACCGCCCTTTGCAGGTCCATCGGGCCCTCTTTCTCGATCAGCTCGTAGAGATCGGACCCGGCAACGAAGCGCATGACCAGGTACAGGACGCCGTCCTCCTCACCGGCCTCGTAGATCGGGATGACGTTCGGGTGCTCGATCGACGCCGCGGTCTGGGACTCGCGGGAGAAGCGCGCCCGGAACTGCTTATCCTCGGCGAACTCCGGTGCGATCAGCTTCAGCGCAACGGTGCGGTCGAGGTCGAGCTGGGTTGCCCGGTAGACGACTCCCATGCCGCCCCGTGCCACCACTCCCTCGACCCGGTAACCGGCGAACTCGTCTCCCGCCCGTAGCTCGGCCACGAGCGCTTTATAGCCGACCATGGGGCTTTGGGGGTCCCAGGCACTAACGACGCGTGGGGTGGGTGGGGTTAGCGGGCTGAGACGCTCAGTTTGCGGGGCCCGCGGCTGAACCCGGCACTGAGAAGAGCCTCTTCGTGGCCGGAGCCGATCACCGGCTGGCCGTCAAGTTTCTCGATGGCGAGCTTCGGCAGGTGACCGGCGGAAACGGCAGCGGCGAGGGCGGACATCGCAGCAGCAAGCTCCGGGCCGTCGAGCGTCGCCAGTCGCACAAGGCTGCGACCGCCGCGTTCGACATAGACGAACGGCTCCCCATCACGCAAGAGGATGTAGGCACCCGGCGTACGGCCAGGGCGCCGACCGGACGGCGGTTTGGGCCAAGACAGGGAGGCACCGTAGGGGTTGGCGGGATCAGTGGCGGCCAAGAGGAGGTAGGAGCCTTCAGTTTCGGGCAGGGAGCGCAACCGCTCGACCGCTCCGGCGAGCGCAAATTGGGCGCCGCCCAGGCCCTCAACGAAGTAGCCGCGGCGGGCAGTCCCCAGCAACTCCAGGTTGGACAGCTCGCCATAGAGGGTCGAGAAGCCACCGGGGACCCCCTCGGCGAGGACGCTCTCGCGGGTGACGATTCCGTAGCGCTCAAGCATCAGCTCGGACTGAGCGCGGAACCGCGGGCCGGAGGCCGGCGCATCCTCGAACAGCGGGGTGGTCAGTGACCAGCGACCCTGTACAGCGGCGCCGGCACCGGAGCGGCGCCGGGCAAAGCGCCGGCCCCGGCGGTCGGATGAGGGAACGGCGCGCAGCCGCGGCGCCCGCAGAGGCGCGAAGGCGTCATTCGTAACCTCGCCCGACCAGGCGAGGTCCCACAGCGCCACGTGCAACTCCTCGGCGGGATGGTCTAGGTCGGCGAGCAGGTCGAGCCAGAAGGACGGGCCGCCGGCGAGCCGCTCACGGATCGAGTCGTGAAGCTCGTCCTCGGGCCGCTCCAGCTTCGCGTTGGCGGGCGGCGGCCCCGCCAGGTGCACATCCTCCCGGAAGTAGAGGGCAACCCGGCCGTCGTTGCGGCCTATCGCGCCGGCGCCCACCCAGACCACCTCCCCGCTGGTGCAGAGTTCGTCGAGCCAGGCCGGCGAGTAGGCGCCGAGTCGGCGCGGTAATACGTCCTGCTCCCAAACCTTGGGGGTCAAGGTGACTCCCTGCAGCGGGACGAGCGCATCTCGGAGTCGATCTGGTCCCGCTCCGGCGCGGCGGTGAGCGTCAACGTTCTGCCAGCTCGGGAGGAAGCGGGCAAAGCGATCGCGAGCGGCGGGCTCGACTTCGCGGCGCAGGTGGGCGAGGCTCGCTCGCCGCACGCGGCGTAGAACCTCGGCGTCGCACCACTCGCGCTCGGTCCCGCCAGGCAGGAGCTCGCCGCGAACCAGATCCCCGGCCTGCTCGAGCTCGCGGAGCGCCGGAGTGGGGTCGACGCCGTAGCGGGCAGCCAGCTGCGCCGTCGGGAACGGCCCGTGGGTGCGCGCGTAGCGGCGTACCAGCGCACGCATGGCGTCGGGATGATCCTCGAGGAAGGTCTCCGGCAGGCCGGCCGGTGGCGGCACGCCAAGTGCGTCCCGGTAGAGACCGGCGTCCTCGGCGGCTATGTAGCGCTCCTCGCCACCGATGCGGACCTGCGCGACGCGGCGCTCGGAGACGAGCTTTTCCAGCATCGAGCCGGCCGAGTAACCATCGGCGACTCGCTCGGCGCACTCCTCAGCTGTCAGGTCTCCAACGCCGCGCAATATCTGCTGAAGGGCATCGCGGTCGCCGGCGCGGCCGTGCTCGGCGCGGTGCTGGAGCTGCGCCTCGACCTCTTGCAGCGCTTCCGTGTCGATCAGCTCGCGCAGCTCCTCCTGGCCAAGCAGCTCGCGCAGAAGGTCGCGGTCGAGGGCGAGTGCCGCCGCGCGGCGCTCGGCGTTTGGCGTGTCGCCCTCGTACATGTAGGTGGCGACGTAGTCGAAGAGGAGCGAGGAGGCAAAGGGCGAGGCGGTTGGGGTCTCGACCTCGACCAGGTTGAGCTGGCGCGAATGGAGCTTGGTCAGCAACTCGGTAAGCGACGGCAGGTCAAGCACATCGCGCAGGCACTCCCGGTAGGTCTCGAGGATGACCGGAAAGCGGGGGAAGTCGCGGGCGACCTCGAGCAGGCTCTGAGACTTCAGTCGCTGCTGCCAGAGCGGCGTGCGCTTGCCGGGGTACGCCCTGGGAATCAGCAGCGAGCGAGCCGCGTTCTCGCGGAAGTGAGCGCCAAACAGAGCCGAACCCGACAGCTCCCGCACAACGAGGTCCTCGAGCTCGTCGGGCTCGACCATGACGAGGTCGGCGGGCGGCGGCTCGTCCGCGTCGGGCAGGTGGACGACGATGCCGTCGTCTGACCAGATCGCGTCCACCTCGAGGTCGCGCTCGCTGCGGATCTTCTGCGATAGGGCGAGGGCCCAGGCGGCGTGGACGCGGCCGCCGAAGGGTGAGAGCACACAGAGGCGCCAATCGCCGATCTCGTCGCGGAAGCGCTCGACGACGATCGTCTCGTCAGACGGGACGACGCGGGTTGCGGCCTGCTGCTCCCGCAGGTAGGCGACGAGGTTCTCGGCCGCGCGCCGGTCGAGGTCGTACTCCGCCGCCAGCTCCGATGGCTTGCGGGAAACCGCCTCGCGGGCGAAGGCACCGATCGCCCGACCCAGCTCGGCGGGGCGACCAATCCCGTCCCCCTTCCAGAAGGGAACGGCACCGGGGAGACCGGGCGCGGGCGTGACGATCACGCGGTCGCGCGTGATCTCCTCGATCCGCCAGGTCGTCGCCCCCAGCAGGAACGTCTGGCCCGGGCGCGCCTCGTAGACCATCTCCTCGTCCAGCTCCCCGACTCGCCGGCCGTCCGGCAGGTGAACGCCGTAAAGGCCGCGGTCGGGGATGGTGCCGGCGTTGGTGACGACCAGCTGCCGAGCGCCTTTGCGGCCATGGATCCGGCCTGTGGTCCGATCCCAGACGAGCCGCGGACGCAGCTCGGCGAAGCGATCAGATGGGTAGCGCCCGTCCAGCATGTCGAGGACGTTCTCGAGCTGCTCCCGGGAGAGGTCGTGGAAGGGCTCGCTGGAGGTGACAAGCCGCTCCACCTCGTCGACCTCCCACTCGTCCAGGGCAGCCATCGAGACGAGGTGCTGGGCGAGAACGTCGAGCGGGTTTTGAGGGATAACGGTCTCCTCGATCTCTCCCGTGCGCATCCGCTTAGCGACGACTGCGCACTCGAGCAGGTCGCCGCGGAACTTCGGGAAAATGCGACCGCGCGAAACCTCGCCCATGGTGTGGCCGGAGCGGCCCACCCTTTGCAGACCACGACTGACCGACTTCGGGGACTCGACCTGGATCACGAGATCGATGGCCCCCATGTCGATTCCCAGCTCGAGCGAAGACGTGGCGACCAGGCAGGGCAGCCGGCCGGACTTGAGAAGCTCCTCCACCACCATGCGCTCTTCGTGGGAAAGGGAGCCATGGTGGGCGCGGGCAATCTCGAGATAGGGATCGGAGTTACTGCCCCCGGAGCCTGTTGTTGGAGGCGGCGGGGCGCCGCGGGCGGGGTTGTCCTCGACCCCCCCATCTCCCACACCATCAGCGGACGAAGAGTGCCCCCCATGCTCGGTCGCCGGCAACTCCTGCGGAGGTTCGTCGGCGGCGAGCTCGTTCAGGCGCTTGGCCAGGCGCTCGGCGGCACGGCGGTTGTTGACGAAGATCAGGGTCGAGGTGTGTTCGCGGACGAGCTTCAGCAGCTCGGGGTAGATCGCCGGCCAGATGCTGCGTGGATTGCTGTTCGGGTCGAAGTTGGGGTCCGGATCGGGCCCTGGCGGGCGGGCACCAGGATCCGACATGTCCTCAACCGGGACGACGATCTGCAGGTCGAGCTCCTTGCTGCGGCCCGCGTCGACGATCTCGCACTCCCGCTTCGGCCCCACAAGGAACTGTGCGACCCGCTCCAGCGGGCGCTGCGTCGCCGAAAGCCCAATCCTCTGGAGCTGTGAGTCCGGGGGAAGGTCGCCGGAGCCTCCCCGCTTTTGCTCCGCCGGCCTTCCCCCGGACTCACCCACGAGATGCTCCAACCGCTCCAACGTCAGGGCCAGGTGCGAGCCGCGCTTGCTCTGGGCCACCGCGTGGATCTCGTCGACGATCGCGACTTCGGCGGTGGTGAGGATCTCTCGAGCGCCGGAGGAGAGGATGAGGTAAAGCGACTCCGGGGTTGTGATCAGGATGTCGGGCGGAGATTTCCGCATCGCTCGCCGTTCCGACTGCGAGGTGTCTCCGGTCCGCAGTCCGACCGAGATCTCGGCGCCGATCCCGCGCAGCGGCGCGCGCAGGTTGCGCTCGATGTCGTAGGAGAGCGCCTTCAGCGGCGAGATATAGACGATCCGCACGCCCTTCCCGCAGTCCGGCATCCGCGCCAGGCGATCGATGCCCCAGAGGAATGCGGCCAGGGTCTTGCCGGAGCCGGTGGGCGCGCAAATCAGCGCATTTGAGCCCCCGGAGATCGCCTTCCAGCCCCCAACCTGAGCTGGCGTCGGCCCCTCGAATGAGGCCTCAAACCAGCGTCTGACTGGCGCGCTGAAGGGTGCCAGTGCGTCGTTATCCAGGCTCGGTTTCGAGTTGGTGCCCAACCCACCGATCTTACGCTCTGCTAGTGACCTGAGTCGTCACTCCGCTGCCAAGGCACCGAGGCTGTGGAGAGCCCTCTTCTCCTGTTCTTCCTGTCTGGGGCGCGTTTGTCGGGCTATGTCCGACAAACGCGCCCCAGGGCGATTTGACCACCATCGATCCGCACCCCGAGGTAGCTGCGAACTTCGGACTCAGGCCTCTAGCCGCCGAGGTGGGTGACTTCAGCCGTCGCCATACCGACAACCAGGGCTGCGGCCAGGCCCACATATACGAGGGCAACAAGAGCTCGAGCAGAATGCGATACGTCGTAGTAACCCTTTTTCTCGTCCCGCTCGCGGCGCAACGCCCGCAGCCGGGTGATGCTCTCGAGCCCCCCAATCACGACGATCAGCAGCAGGAAGGCATTGAAGTGCAGGATCAGGAGTCCCGCCAAGACAACCATGCCAACCAGCCACAGCCAGGGCGAGATAGCAGCCATGGCGCGTCCCCCATCCAGCGGGCTGACCGGCAAAAGATTGAACAGATTGAGGAAGAAGCCGGTGAAGGCCAGCGCCTTGAAGAGCTCCGAACCAGTCAGTAGACCGATGGCAAGCGCAGCCAGAGCCCCGGCGCTGCCGAGCACCGGGCCGGCGAGCCCAACGCGCGCCTCGGCTATCGCGCTTTTCGGCATCTCGCGCATTGCGATGAGCGCGCCGAGAAACGGGATGAAGAACGGCGCCGAGGCTTTGATCCCCTCACGCCTCAGCTGGATCACATGGCCCATCTCGTGGACGAACAGCAAGATCACGAAGCCGGCCGCAAACGGGAGGCCCCAGAAGAGCGTGTAAGCCCCAACCGAGGCGAACATCGAAAGCAGCGCCGTCGCGTACTTCAGCTTGCCGATGAACCCGATCAGCAGCTCGATCCGGGTGGCCAGGAGGACAAAGGGCAGGATGAGGATCCGCAGCACCCGGCCAGCTCGCGAGCGCTTGAATCGTGTTCTCCAGCCGTTCTCGGCAGGATCGCGCAGCTCCAGTAGCTGTTCGATGGCCACCGACCTGTCCCCGCTCATGAGAAAACCTTAGCTCCCGGTCCTCAGCGGCGCACAGATTCGACCTGGTTGTGCCGCGCCGCGACGGCTAACCAGGCGGATAGGCTGCCCCGACCATGCTTGATTCGTCTGCCAGGGAACAAAGGTTGGGATGGATTTTCCTGGCGGCAACGATGGCTATCGGCGCTGCCTTCATCTTCTGGCTTCAGCGCGATCTCGCCTTCGCCGACGACTCGTTCAACTGGTTGACCCTGACCGGGCTCGGCCCGAACAAGGTTCTGATCGAACCTTACGGCGGTCACCTGATCTTGATCCCCCTGCTCATCTTCAAAGCGGTGCTGGGGACCGTGGGGGTCAGCTTCACCGCCTTCGGCGTTATCCAGGTAATCCTCCTGCTGCTGCTTAGCGCTCTTCTTTACGAGTACGGCAGGCGGCGGGTGGGACCGCTACTTGCCCTGCCCGCCGCGGTGATCGTGCTCTTTCTCGGCTCCTCTTGGAACGTACTGCTGCAGCCGATGCTGGGCATTCAGTTCCTCAGTGCGCTGGTTCCAGGGGTTGCGGCGCTGCTGACGCTGGAACGGGATGATCGACGAGGTGACATCGCCACCTGTGCGCTGTTGACCCTTGCAACCTGGGGTTTCGAGATGGGGTTTGCATTTCTCGTAGGCGCCGGGGTCGGCATCGCGATGCGCAGCGATCGCTGGCGGAGGGCCTGGGTCGTTGTGATTCCACTCGTCATCTATGGCGTCTGGAGGATCTGGGCAAGTCAGTACGGGGGGGCCGGCCTACACCTCTCCAACCTGCTCTGGGTTCCCGCCTATGCGGTCGACTCCCTGGGCGTCGTAATTGTCTCCCTCTTTGGCCTTTCCTACTGGGTTAGCCCTGGTCAACTCACCGCCTTGAAGCTCAATGGATTCGACCTCAACCACTTCTCGGAGGGTCTGGTCCTTCTGGCGCTCGAGGTGCTGGCTGTCTCTTTAGTGGTGCGACGAATGCGCTTGCGGGGACGCATCCCGACCACCTTCTGGATAGCGGTCGCGGTGTTGGTCACGCTTTGGGTCGAGCAGGGGCTCGCTCTCTCACCAGACCGCACTCCCGGGGAGATCCGTTACATCTTCCCCGATACGGTCGCCTTTCTCCTGGTTGCAGTTGAGGCAGCGCGGGGGATTCGTGCGATCCGGGCGACCGTGGTCGCGGCTATCGGCCTTACCGTCGTGGCGGTCGCCGGCAACCTTGCCCGTTTCAAGGAAGGCCGCGACATCCTCGCCGAATACTCTCCCCCTGCCAAGGCGGCGATCACCGTGATGGTTCTGGGTGGCTCAGACATCTCGCCCGACTTCAACGCTGCCGCCGACGCGCCGGAAGCCTTCGCCACCGATCGCGCCGTCTATTTTGGAGCCGGCTCGATCCAACAACTTTCAGCCAAGTTCGGCTCGCCCGGATACACGATCCCGGAACTGCTTTCCCAAAGCGAGTCGGTGCGAAGGAGTGCTGACATCGTCGCCGCCCATGCGCTTCGAATACACACCGAACCGGTAGGCGCGAGCGGCGGCGTCTGCCACCCACGGCGAGGAAAAGGCGAGTCCGTGGCGCTTCAGCCAGGGGAGAGCATCCTGGTCTCTCGCCGGCCCTCTTCGGTTTTGGCGCGCAGGTTCGCCGACCACTACGTGATCGAAGTAGGTCATGTCACCCCCGATCACCCCGTTTCCCTGCGGATACCGGGCGATTCAGCAGCCATCCCCTGGCGAGTGCGAGCGCCGGGCTCCGGCAGCCTCACCGCCTGTCCACGCTGAGGGCCCGGTTCGGCTGGCGCGGCAACCATCGTGGGATGACTCGGTGCGTCTAAACTGCGCCGGCTAATGTCGGAAGAGGTTCTGGTAGAGGACGCGAGGTCAAGCGGGAAGAGAAATCGACCCAGCGGAAAGGTCATCGTCGTAATGCCCGCGATGAACGCCGCAAAAACCCTCGAGGACACGTACAGGTCGATCCCTATGGATTGGGTCGACGAGGTCATCCTGGTGGATGACGCCTCCCATGACGAGACCGTAGCGCTGGCCAGCCGCCTACCTCTTCACGTCGTCTGGCATCCGCACAACGTCGGCTACGGAGCCAACCAGAAGACCTGCTATCTCGAGGCTCTCCAGCGTGACGCCGACGCTGTTGTGATGCTGCATCCCGACGGCCAGTATTCGCCTGAGTTGATCCACGACATGGTCGCGCCGATCCTCAATGACGAAGCGGATCTGGTGCTCGGCTCACGGCTGGCCGTTCCCGGAATGGCGCTCGCAAATGGAATGCCCCGCTGGAAGTACGTGGCGAACCGATTCCTGACCACCATTGAGAACTGGGTAATGGGAACAGAGCTGACAGAGGCGCACACCGGCTATCGAGCCTATTCGCGACGGATGCTGCTGGCGGTTCCGTTCCTTCGCAACGCATGCGATTTCAGCTTCGACTCCGAGATGCTGATGCAGGCTTCCTACTTCCAGATGCGTATCAAGGAGGTGCCCGCACCGGGGAAATACTTCGATGACGCCTCCTCGGTCGGGTTCTCGACCGGCGTCACCTACGGGCTGAAGACGCTGCTGGTCGGAGCCCGGCTCGTGTTGCACAGAACCGGAATCCTCCGCTCGAAGAAATTCAAGCCTTAGGCGCTAGAGACTCTAGCCGGGCCGGCCGCCGGCGAACCGAGCGTAGGCGTACCAGGCGGGCTTTGGGATGAAGCCTGGTGCGAACAAGCCGGATCCATCGCAGAAGTTGCAGGTGCCGATCTGGTCGTCGACCGAGAACCAGTAGACCTGTTGCAGGCGCCATTTCCTCTGGTTCTTGCTGAGCACGCCGAACGCGCCCTTCAATTCCGCTGCCTGTCCCTGAATCCCCTTCGCGAAGAGATTGGTGTGGGTTGGAGGTTGAGAGCTCCAACCCAACTCCGTAATCCAGAGACTCTTTGCCGCATCGTGGTTTGCCTTCAGAACGTTGCGCACTTCTTCGATCTCCGGCGCCAGGTAGCGGTAGGTCCTGGTGTACGGGTGCAGGGCGACGCCCACGAATTTCGACTTGACCCCGGGGGTCGTCCTGTACATCTGGTCGAGGAATTCGGTTGCGAAGTACGCCTCCCGCGGCTTGCGCTTGTATTCCGCCTCCTTGGGACGCGCGAACATCCCGCCGAGGAGGAGTCGAGAACCTGGATCAACCGCTTTGATCGCCGAGTAAGAGAGATTCACCAGCTTGCCGTAATCGGCCGGTTTGGGCCGGGCAACGAAGTACTCGAAGTTCTCCTCGTTCCAGATCTGCCAGGTCCGCATCGGGCGCACGGGAACGCTTGGATTTTCGGCCCAGAAGGTGCCGCCGGGCCCGTAACGCAGGACCGCTTGGATGAGGAAGTTCGTCCAGGCGGAGCGCTGCCGCGCGTTCTTGACGGGCAGTGTCACTGGGCTGCCGAATCGCCCGTCTACGGCAACGGCCCAGGACGGCGCGCCGTAGACGTACGGAAGCACTTCGATCCCGGCCTGGGCCGCGCCCTTGACGAGCGCATCGCTGACCGACCAGTTGAGGCTGCCCCCTTCGGTCGGCTGGACGACACTCCAGGAAATCGGAATCCGGATGCTGTCGACCCCGCCCGCCTTCAGGCGCTGGAATTGTTCATTCGTTGGCGTTGCCTGAGAAACGACGCCCCAGAAATTCGCGGGCATCAGCGCCGCGTTCGCACTCGATGCGAATGGCCCTGAAACCGACATTACGATCCCAAACGCTACGACCCACGCGCATGTCTGCCTTGTGAGGCCCTTCAACGGGTTCCGCACGGGGTTAGCTCGCCTTCGGCGTGGCAGAAGCGCCGGTCGCTCCGCGCTGACGACGTTGACGCATCATCACCGCAGCGATCGAGATTGCCGCAAGGGCGAGAATGACGATCAAAATTGGCACAAAGGGAGACGAGCTATCGCCGCCGTTGCTCTTCGACGAGGCTGCTGTGCCAGCTTGATGGACGGGCTGCACCGCGTGCTGTGATCCTTCGGACTTGCTGTTGTGTGGGCTACTCTGCTGATCGGTGCCGCCGCCACCTCCGGTGGTCGCGACGCCGCCTGAGCTTGAAGATTCGTTGCCCGTCGATGATTCATTTCCGGAAGAGTTCGATGAGTACTTGCCTGGAGCCGCCGAGGTCGATGCCCCACCCCCTCCGTGGGGCGGCTTCGTGGACGGCGTCTTGCCGACGATGGGCGTACCGGTGGCCGTAGGTGGCGCATCGGAGTACTGGGATCCGCTGGAATCCGCATAAGCGAAAACTGGCAAGCATGCAAATGCGAACAGAGCAAGCACTGAAAGTCCCGCGGCAAAGCGGCTCAATTCCCATGCCTGGTGGCGGCGCGTCCCATCCATCGCCCCCAAGGTTAGACGAAATCGCGGCGCTTCTCGCGCCAATCGGCCTGATCGTTGGACTCGCAATCGCCGGGGGCGGATTCGACGTGAGCGCACGTCACATCGCCGGTCTTGCGGTCTGGCTGGTAGTGGTCGCACTCCTCGTGCTGGGTGCCGCTGCGGGAGCGAAGCTTGGTCGCCCGCTCTACCTGTCGCTCGGTCTGATCGGTGGTCTGGCGCTGTTATCTGCACTTTCGTCCCTTTGGTCGGGTTCAATCGAGCTGAGCGTCATCGAGGCGGACCGGGTGCTCGTCTACCTCAGCTTCTTCCTTGCCGCCTTCCTCATCGCCCAAACCGACGGGAGGCGCCAACGTTTCGCTGAAGGCCTTGCAATTGCTGTTGCAATCGTCGCGCTACTGGGCCTTGGCAGCCGGCTTCTCCCCCACGTGCTCAACGTCGGCGATTCGCTGGGCACCGGTCCCCGACTCCGGTATCCACTCGGCTACTGGAACGCGAACGGTGCGATGTTCGCAATTGGCGTCGCGCTGCTGCTCTGGATGAGCCGGCGCGCAACCTGGGCGGGGATGCGCTGGTTTGCAGTTGCCGCGATTCCCGCGACCCTGCTCGCCGGCTACTTCACCTACTCCCGTGGAGGCCTCCTTTCTCTCATCGTGGCGGCGGGGACATTGCTCGTTTTGTCCAAGGACCGGCTCTGGCTGCTTGCGACGCTGGCAATCGTCCTGTTGGGAACCCTGCCATCCGTCCTAGCCGTACAGGCGCACCGCAGCCTGGCCGACAACATCGCCAATCAAGCCTCGGTTGACCAGGGGGTGACGGTGCTGCTGGTCCTGCTGGCCGGTGTCGCGCTGGCGCTTCTCCTCTTCGCGATCCTCCGCTGGGAGGAGAGACGGGAGGGGCAGCTAACCGGCCGAGCGGTGGACCTCTCGCAGAACCCGACAGTGCTGAAGGGACTCGGAGTAGGTATCGCGGTGCTGGCAATCGCGGCAACTGTGGCGATCGGCGGCCGCGCCTGGAACCAGTTCTCAAGCTCCGATATCCAGTTCCCCAGCCATCCCGAGCAGCATTTCTCCCAGCTCAGCGGCGCCGGGCGGCATGACTTCTGGCGAGTGGCGATCGACGCCTTCCGGGAAAAGCCGGTTCTCGGCACGGGTGCGGGCACCTATGAGTTCTCCTGGGAGCAGCATCGTTCGATCGGCATGCCTGTCCACGATGCGCACTCCATTTACCTGGAGGCCTTCGCGGAGCTGGGAATCTTTGGCGGGGCGCTCGTGCTCGCGCTCGTCGGGACTTTGCTTTGGCAAGGTTTCGCCGCCTGGCGGGACGCGCAGGAGCCTCAGCGAGATCGATACGCCGTCCTGTTTGCGGCGATGCTTGCGTTCGCGGTCGGCGCGGCGTTTGACTGGTTCTGGGAGATCGCCGCGATGGGGGCGATCTTCTTCCTCGCAGCGGGTGTCTTGATCAGCGTGAGGTGCGCGCAGCTCCGCTCAGCGTCATCGGGCTCTCCCCAGGCCCTGTCAAGAGTCGCCGGACGGCGATACGGGCTGGCAGTCCTCGGGCTGGCGGTCGCGTGGGTTTCGGCAATTGCACTGGTGGGCCCCCTCTTGGTCGATCGCGAGATCAAGACCAGTCAGGAAGCCGCAGCCGAAGGGAATCTCGGCTCTGCGGTGGACCATGCCTCCGCGGCTCGCTCGATTGAGCCATGGGCCGCATCTCCCTATGTGCAGCTTGGCCTGCTCGCAGAGCTGCAGGGGGACTACCCGACCGCCGCAAGCAGGCTGACGCAGGCAATCGAACGCGAGGACCGGAATTGGCAGCTCTACTACCTGCGCTTCAGAATCGAGGAAGAGGCGGGCGACAAGGCCGCCGCCGAAGCAGACCTGGCGCGCGCCCGTCAGCTCAATCCACGGGCGCCCGAGTTGCGGGTGAGCGGATGACAATGACTCCCGACGCAAAGGGGACAACAGTTCGAGAGCCCGCATCGAGTCCGCCATCGCCGCGACCGGAGACGCAACCGAGCGGCCTCGCGACCAGGCTGGGCCTGCCGCACCCCAGCGACTCGCGCAGCCGCGCCGACCTGCTGCGACGCCTGCTGGCCACCGGTGATTGGGCGTCATTGATCGCGGCGCTCTGCGTCGCCACCGCGGCAACCTCGACAACCGACATTGCCACGCTCTTTTGGGCGACGCTGCTGAGCCCGGTATGGCTTCTCGTACTGAAGCTGCACGGGCTATACGACAACGACCATCGGCGAATCCGCCACAGCACGTTCGACGAGCTTCCCTCGCTCATCTCCGCCAGCGCACTTGGAACCATTGCCTTAGACGGGCTGCTCGCTCTGAGCCCCGTCGGTCCCCTGTCGGCCGCCAGCGCGATCATCGTGGGACTCGGAGCGTTGGGGGGAACCGTCTGCGTGCGCGCTGTGCTGCGCTTCCTATGGCACCGGCTTACGGGCGTCGCGACCGGACTTGTGGTTGGGCCTGCTGCCGCGGTCGACGTTGTCGCGCGTCGCGTCTCAACCCACCCAGAGACGCGCCTGCTCTTGGTCGGCTACCTCTCACCGCCTGGTGCGCAAGACGCTGCCGGAGAGTTGCCGCGCCTAGGTTCGGTTTCCGATATCTCCCGCGTTGCCAACGAATACAACGTCGAGCGGGTGGTCGTCACCGAACAGGAAATACGGCAACCGGTCGCTGAGCGGCTGATCGAGGAGTGCAAGTCGGCCGGGCTTGCGCTGACCTTCCTTCCGCAGCACTACGGGCTCCTTGGGCCGGGAATCGAGCTGAACAGGCTGGCCGAGCTTCCCGTGCTCGATTTCCGTTTCTCCGACCCGTCGCGCTCGACGATAACCCTGAAGCGCGCCCTGGATCTGGCGGTCTCGGCCACCTTGCTCGCCCTGCTTGCTCCTTTCCTCCTGGCGATCTCGCTCTTCATCCTGATCGACTCCGGCCGCCCGGTCTTCTTCCGGCAACGGCGTGCGGGTAAGGACGGCAGACCCTTCACGATGGTGAAGTTCCGCACCATGGTCGCCGATGCCGAGGAGCGCCTTGGCGATCTGATCGATCTCGCGGAGCTCGACGAGCCTGCGTTCAAGATCCAGAACGATCCGCGCGTGACTCGCGCCGGGCGCCTCCTGCGGCGGACGAGCCTCGACGAGCTTCCGCAGCTATTCAACGTGCTGATCGGCCATATGTCGCTGGTCGGACCGCGGCCGGAGGAGGAGGCAGTCGTAGCGCTCTATGACGAGCGGCAGCGAAGCCGGCTGGCGGTGAAGCCGGGGCTGACCGGGCCGATGCAGGTCTATGGCCGGGGAGACCTCACCTTCGAGGAGCGGCTGGCCATGGAGCGCGACTACCTCGACAATCTCTCAGTCGCCGGCGATCTGGCCATCCTCCTGAGAACGCCACGAGCGATCATCCGCGGCGACGGCGCCTACTGAACCGGGGACGGGCCGACCACCTCCCCGGCTACCGAGAGTTGCCCTCTCCCGTCCGTCGCTCCCAGGTCCCCACCGCGTAGCCAGCCATCTTCGCGAAGTCGCCGACGGTGACGACGATTACGGCGTAGCAACCCGCCTGAAGCTGCTCAAGGCGCTTTGTCGACGGAGGAATCCTCAGCAGGCGACGCAGGAATTTCGCCTGGTAAGCGACCCAACCCGCAAGAAGGGCGGCCCGAGTCAAACAGGGCCGGCGGTGACGGGTCAAGAGGAAGAAGCCGAGCGCATAGGCCGAGTATCGGAGCAGATGTCGTTTGGGCCACAGGTTGGCGTGACCGTCGCCACGAGCGTAGTTGAAGTACTGGCGCGCAAACGACGACAGGTTGGGCCGGGCATCCCAGACGACAATCGCA
>JBAVGD010000382.1:0-3976 GCA_049684635.1 Solirubrobacterales bacterium
TTGCCGCCTACCCGAACTCGCCTGACCGCGCTGCCGTTGCCTCCTTCATCGGTCATCTCCGCGCGGACCCCGGCGTCAGCTCGATTGCGGCCCCGGTCTACGCGGCGGGGAGCGTCCTGATCCAGGCGACGCCACGCGCCGCGAGCGAGTCCGACGCCGCCCGGGCCCTGGTGCAGCGCCTGCGCGATACGGTCGTCCCGGCGTCGGTGCTGAGCAGGCGCGCCAGGGTCAGCGTCGGCGGGGAGACGGCGCGCAGCGCGGATGTCCGCGCCCAGATCAGCGGTTCGATGTGGAAGATCGTCCTCTTCGTTCTCGCGCTCAGCTTCCTGGTGCTGATGGTGATGCTGCGCTCGCTGCTGCTGCCGTTGAAGGCGGTGGTCATGAACCTGCTTTCGATCGGCGCCGCCTTCGGGATCCTGGTGGCGATCTTCCAGTGGGGTTGGTTGGACAGCCTGCTCGACTTCGAAAGCATGGGCGCCCTCGACACGATCAACGTGCCGCTCATCTTTGCCGTCGTATTCGGTCTCTCGATGGATTACGAGGTATTCCTCATGTCCCGCATCCGCGAGCGCTACATGATCCACGGAGACAACGAGCGGGCGGTCGCCGAAGGGCTCTCCTCGAGCGCCCGCACGATTTCCTCCGCCGCCCTGATCATGAGCGCCGTCTTCGGCGTCTTCGTCCTCACGGGCGTCCCGTCGATCAAGGAGCTGGGGCTGGGCTGCGCCGTGGCGATCGCGCTTGACGCGACCCTCGTGCGCCTGATTCTCGTCCCGGCCGCGATGAAGCTGATGGGGGACTGGAACTGGTGGATGCCGGACTGGCTCGACCGGTTGCTGCCCGACCTGTCATTTGAGGCCGGACGCGCCGAACCCGAGCCCGCCGAGGCGTAGAGACCGCTTCGGTTGGATGGATGGCGGCGGGCGCTGGATAGGATTGCCGCCGATGGGAGAGGCACTACGCGTCGAGGAGGATGTCGCCTTCGCCGGAGCCGCGAGGCAGGCGGAGATGGTGCGTGCCGGAGAGGTGTCGCCGACCGAGCTGGTGCGCCTCTGCCTCGACCGGATCGAGCGGCTCGACCCCAAGCTCAACGCGTTTCGGAAGGTGTTCGCGGAGAAGGCGCTGCTCGAGGCCGAGCAGGCCGAGGCACGGCTGAAGGCCGGCGAGGAGCGACCGCTGCTCGGTGTGCCGATCGCGATCAAGGACGAGGTCGACGTCGTCGGCGAGGTCAACACGCACGGCACCGACGGCTTTACCGAGCCGGCAAAGGCCGACTGCGAGATGGTGCGGCGGTTGCGCGAGGCCGGCGCGATCGTCGTCGGCCTGACGCTGCTGCCCGAGATGGCGATCTGCGGCTTCACCGAGTCGGCGACCTGGGGCGTCACCCGCAACCCCTGGGACCTACAGCGCAGCCCGGGGGGGTCGAGCGGGGGATCCGCCGCCGCTGTGGCGGCGGGCCTGGTCCCGATCGCGTCCGCCGGCGACGGCGGCGGCTCGATTCGCATTCCCGCTGCGTCCTGCGGCCTCTTCGGGTTGAAGCCGCAGCGCGGCCGGATCTCTTTGGCGCCGGCCCTGGAGTATTGGAACGGTCTCTCGGTCAACGGCTGCCTCAGCCGCACGGTGCTCGACACCGCGCTCTACCTCGACGTGACCTCGGGCGGCTCGCGGGAGCCCGGAGCGCCACCGCCTCCGGAGCGGCCCTTCGTCGAGTCGGCGAAGGCAGCGCCGGGCAGGCTGCGGGTTGCCTGGTCCACCGCTGCCCCGCGCGCCGCGGCGCCCCCGACCGTCTCCGATGTCGTCAAAGAGGCCGTCGCCGGCACGGCGGAGCTGCTGGCCTCCCTGGGGCACGACGTCAGCCAGCATGACCCCGCCTGGGGAGGGATCGGCAACAACATCACGCCGCGCTACCTGCGCGCGGTGTCCGAAACCGTCGACGAAGTCCCGCACCCCGAGCGCCTCGAACGGCGCACGCGCGGCTTCGGGAGGCTGGGCCGGACGCTTCCCGATGGGCTCTTCCAGCGCGCGCTGGGTGCCCGCGAGGCCGATGCCGCCCGGGTCAACGCGATCTTCGAGTCCCACGACGTGTTGATGACGCCGGTGATGGGCGGGACGGCGATTCCCGTGCGACGCTGGGAGGGGCACGGAGCCCTATGGACGGTGATGGGGATGAGCCGCTTCTATCCCTACTGCATCCCCTGGAACCACCTTGGCAACCCGACGATGTCGGTTCCGGCGGGCATTGCCTCTGACGGCCTGCCGCTTGCGGTTCAGATCATCGGTCGGCCCGGCGATGAGGCAACGCTCCTCTCGCTGGCCGCTCAACTAGAGGCCGAGCGCCCCTGGGCCGACCGCCGCCCGCCGGTTTCCTAGGAGGGGCTCGTGAAACGGCTAGCGAAACGCCTCCGATCAAACGCCGAGCCCCCGACCGAGGCATCGCCTGAGTACGGGTGCGTCGTCGCGTTCGACACTAACGTCTCGTTTGCCGAGCATTGGGAAGAAGATGGCATCCACATCCTCCGCAGCCTGGATTTCGATGTCACTTCCGGTGACACCGATTTCCAGAAAGCGGTCGACCAGTTTGTCGAAAAGGCTGAGGATCTTTGGAGTTATCTGAGTGGGTTGGAGACCACCGGCGCCAATGAGAATGAGATGTTTCTCATAATGGCTCCCCGCTTTCTTGAGATTTACAGGAAGCTGGAGCGCCGGGAGACAAAATGGCGCGAAAGTGTCGTCAGCATCAACTTTGGCCGACTCCGGCAACGTGGGGAGCATTCTCTTCGCAGTTGGCGCCCCTTGAAACCAGCTTCTGTCTAGCGGCCGTCTCTCGTCTAACGGGGGACGCGGGAAAAAGATCCGGCACGTACGTGTGGCAGATTGACCACGATATGCATGTTCAACCTGCCTAACGTCGCCGCGGCACCGCCGCCTGCGTGGGCGGAGGGTTATCTGGGGAATACGCGGCGCATGCGGGCCAGCTCGCGCAGCTTGCCGCGCGGCCGGATGCGGCGCTGCAGCATCATCTTCAGCGGGCTGGCGCCGGGTTTGCCGGAGGCAATCCAGTCCGCCCAGCTGGTCTCGATGACGAGGTTTGGCCGGGGCGCTTCGCCCTGCTCTGCGCGCGTCGATCCATTGTCCAGAACCAGGTGCCAGGGCTCGGCGTCGGAGAAGCGCCACTGCAGCACGAAGGGCGAGCCGTTGACGGCGGCGGGATCGGCGACGCGAGTCATCAGCTCGAAGTAGAGGCGCTGGATGTCCGGGGACGAGTCCGGCTTGGGCCCGTCCGGGCTTCCAACCACACCCGCAAGCAGCATCTGCACCTGGTTTGCGGCAATCTGCTCCTCGCTCGCCTCTGGATCGAAGGGGAAGACGCCGGGAGGCATCTCCTCTGTTGGGTAGCCGATCGTGCGCCAGCGCTGGCGGACGAGTTTCAGGCCAAAGGCGATGATGTCCTCGATTGAGAAGCCGTAGCACTCGGTGTATTTCCGATCGAGGCCGGGGGGAGAGAACACGCCCGGCATGTAGGGGAGGACTTCGCGCAGCAGCTCGACCACCGCCGCCCGGCACTCATCCGATCCTGGGGCTTGCTCGTTGAGCAGTTCGGAAAGGACCTTGACGCCGAAGCCGATGTGGCGCTGCTCGTCCCGGGAGACGTTGGTCATTCCGGAGCTGAAACCGGGCATCGTGTCTTCGGAGGCGAAGAAATCCTCGATGAAGTGCTGGCCGGGCTGGGCGAGACTGCCCTCGACGATCAGGTGGTAGAGCGTGATCGCCTGCGCGTACTTGGGCAGCGAGCGGTCCTTGCGGAGCTCCTCCGCCATCCGGTCGAGCCGATCGAAGACGCCCCGGTAGCCCCAGTTGAGCTGCGGCAGGGTGGAGGCGAGCGTCTGCTGCACGGACTCCCCGCCGACGCCGATCACCTCCTTGAAAAAGCGATGGAAGAACACCGAGTGGCGCACCTCATCGACCTGCTGCGTGG
>JBAVGD010000383.1:0-5866 GCA_049684635.1 Solirubrobacterales bacterium
GGTTTTAGACTGGGGTCGCTGCGCGCTCATCCTAGCCTTCAGAACGCCAGAGCGTGGACGAAGTTTCCCCAATGGGGTAAATAGAGCAAGCCAATTGTAGCTAAGAAGCGAAATCTTTACCCCCTAAAAAGGGATACTTGCCAGGCGGCGGTCTTCGAGACCCGCGATCGCCAGCCAAAAGGACGGGCGGTCTCCTGCAGCCGACCCGTCCAGCGCCGTGCCTGTTCCGGATTCCCGACGGCCTCAGTCACGAACTCGCTCAGTGTTCGCTGCGGACAGAGGGCGCGCCGCACGTGTTCGAGGACCTGGCGCTGGTTCATCGCCTCGAAGGCGCGGCCACGCGCCGGGACGCACGCCATCGCGACCTCGGAAGCACCCGCCAGGAGACAGCCCTGGCGGCTCACATATGCAGAAGCCTCCGCCAGGACGCTCCCGTCTCCGAAGATGCATGAGAGTCCGCCCAGCAGCTGTAGGTCGTAGTTGGGCTCCGTGCGCGAGAGGATTCTCAGCTGCTCACCGGTGACGTAGGCGACGCAAACCATTGCCTCCGTCCCCGGGCTGCGCTGCAGCGTCGCCGGGACCGACCCGTAGGACGAGAGATGGGCGGAGTAGACGACATCCAGATCGCTCACCACGGCGCGCAGAACCGGCACCGGGTCGGGGGTCGCGGCGAGCTTGCGCCCGAGAACCGCGGGGGCGGCGTTCGACCCGTACGCGAGCACCGGGATACGCTCGGATAGGTCCACTCTGACCGCGCCGGGATCGGCGGCGTGACCATCGACGCAGACAAACGAGTGGAGCGGAATTCGGAAGGGGTAATCCAGCGCGTGGCGAGCTGCCTCGGTGTATTGGTGCATGCCCAGACGAGACGTCAAGATCGACGGTAGGGTCCCAGGCCATGCGGCTGCTCTTCATTGGGGACGTGGTTGGGAGTCCCGGTCGAACCGGCCTGAAGGCGGCGATGCCGCAGCTGCGCGAGCGCTACAAGCCCGATCTCGTAATCGTCAACGGCGAGAACTCCGCGGGTGGGGCCGGGATCACCGAGAAGACAGCCACGGCGCTCTTCGACATGGGCGCCGGTGTGATCACCAGCGGCAACCACGTTTATCGCTACCGGGAGGCCTACGACTACCTCGACCGCGAGGAGCGCGTGCTGCGGCCCGCCAACTACCCCCAGGCCAACCCCGGCCATGGCCATGTGGTGGTGGACGCAGCCGGGATGCGGGTTGGGGTGATCAATCTGAGTGGCGCCGAGGGCCTGAAGGTGGCGCGATCGCCCTTCCGCACGGTCGACGGTCTCCTCGAGCAGATCGACGCCGACTGCGTGGTGGTTGATTTCCATGCCGAGATGACCAGCGAGAAGGTGGCGATGGGCTGGTACCTCGACGGACGTGTGGCGGCGGTTCTCGGGACGCACACCCATGTGCCGACCGCCGATGCGCGCGTGCTGCCAAAGGGCACTGCCTTCATCTCCGACGTCGGCATGACCGGCTCCCGGACCAGCGTGCTGGGCGTCAAGCCGGAGCAGGCCCTTGCGGCGCTGATCGCTCAGATGCCCGCCAGATTCGAAACCGCGGTGGACGATGTCTGGGTGATGGGCGCCGCGGTGGCGATCAACTCACAGGGGCTCGCCGACTCGATCGAGCCGGTCATGCTCCCCGCCCCGCCAAGCGCCTGACCGCGGGGTCGCGGGCTTCCGCCCGGCGCCGGAAATGGCGATGAGGAGCAGGGGATAGAACCAGACGATGTAGAGGTAAAACCAGTGCTGGGCGGCGATCTGCAGGGCGATCAGGAGCGCCGCGGCGAGCGCGGCCACCTGGGTGAGGGCCTTGCGCCTCGGCCGGAATGCGAGAGCCAGCGCCAGAGCGCCGGTGGCAATGAGGAGCGCCGTGCGGATCGGCTCCAGACCGGGCACCTGGCCCCAGATGCTGAACGGCGAGTCGCGGCCGGCCTGGTAGGCGATGGTTCTCCCCCAGACCGTGCTCAACCCGGGGTCGATCGCCGGCCACAGCAGCAGCAGGCCGACCACGCCGAGGAACGCCGCCGTGAATGTCAGCGCGCCTGGCAGCGTCCGGCGAAACGGCGCGGGCCCTGACCCTGCGTCGCGATAGGTCGCCAGCATCGGCGCCAGGACGACCGGCGCGAACTTCGTCAGCGTAGCCAGGGCCAGCATCGCGCCGCGGGCCGCGGGCCAGGCCAGGACAAGGAGGGTCGCGAGCAGCAGCAGGCCGACCAGCGTGTCGTTCGAGTTGGACACCAGTGCGTACGCCGTGTAAGGGAATGCGGCCCATCCGAAGGCGAGGGTCGCCGCGAGCTTGCGGCCCGCGGGCCCCGGCCGGATGCGCAGGCCGAGAAGGATGAGAAACGCAAAGGCCCCGACATCGAAGATGACGGAGGCGGCATGAGCGGCGGGGAGGTCGTTCCAACTCCCCTGCCACGGCCAGATCGCCTCGAAGGGGACGTAGGCGAGGTAGTTGACGGGGCCATAGGTGTCCCCCTGAGAGATTTCATCAGGAAAGTTCTCGTAAAGCGGTTCGCCATGAGAGATCCGGTCGGCCCCCACGACCCCGGCGTAGCCGACGTCGATGACGCCGGAGTCGGCAACGTCGAGGCCGGCGCGGAAGCCCATCAGGAAGAGCGCCGCGACGAGCAGCCAGGCCGCCGGCCAGACCGGGCGCAGGCCGGCGCTGCGCTTCCCCAACCCGATCCATAGGGCTCTGCCGAAGAGATAGCAAAGCACGGGGTACTGGAGCGGAACGGAAACGCCGATTTCGGCGCGGTTGAAGAAGTAGTTGGAGATCCCGAAGCCGAGCAGGACGAGCAGGTCAAGCGTGACAACCCGCCAGGGACGCCGCCAATCGACCAGCCCGAGCAGGAAGAGGGCGCACAGCGGCAGGAAGATGTGCGGGGCGTTGAGCTTGTGCCCAAAGGCCCCCGGGTAGCCCCGCGCCATCTTCCAGGTGACCTGGTACCCGGTCCATGATTCGCGGACGGCCCCACTGGCGGAATCGACCACGACCAGCGCGACCTCGGTGCCGCCGGCGAAGTAGCCGACTTCCCAGTTGCCGTCGACGAGGCCGGCACTCCGGGTCAGCGGCGGATTCTTCGCTCGCTCCTCAACCACCTTCGCGTCCCGGTTCGCGACCCGCACAGCCTCCGCTTCGCTGACTGCTGCGGCGCGCGCCGTGGCCGGCAGCCCCAGCGCAAGCAGGATCGGGAGGAGAACGAGGGACCTGCGCTCGGCTCCCCTGCGCATCAGCTCACACCGAAGTGGTCAAGCACCACCGGCGCCACGTCGCGAAGAGACCAGAGCTCCCGCTCGCCCGGATCGGCTGGCCCGCAACCGACGAAGAGCAGCGGAGCCAGCGAATCGTCCCGGTGCAGAGCTCCATGGCTGCCCCCGCCCGCGTGGGTGACCCCGCCCCAGTCCAGCGCCTCGTAGCCGCCGGACAGGGAGACGATGAAGTCGCCGGCGTGCGGCGCGGTCAGCGCCGCAAAGAGCCGGCCGAGCGCGTCCGGGTAGGTCTCGCTTCGCAGGCGATCGCCGGCTGACTCGATGTCGAGTGCGTTCGGGTCCCCCTCGAGGTGCCAGCCGACCCCGCGCTGGTCGACACTTCCCCCGCCGGGACGGAAGCGCAGCGTCTTGCCGCGGCGTTGCACGACCGCCGTCAACTCATCGCGAGCGAAGAGCCCGGCGCCGCGGCGCCGGAGCGGAGCGCCGTCGCGGTGCTCCAGCCAGCTCACCAGGTCAACGCCGTCTGCTCCGGCCAGGCACTGACACACCTCGCGGTGCGCCGAGCCGCTTGCCATCCCATCCAGCAGATAGATATGCGCGGCGCGCCCGGTCGGGCTGACCGCGAGTTGCGCCTGCTCCGGCCGGTTCTCGGATGGCTGCAGGATGGTCCAGTCGCGACCGAGCAGCTCGGCAAGCGGCAGCCCTCGCTGCACCGGCGTCTGGGCGTGGTCGGCTGTGAGGATCAGCGCGTGGTCGGCGAGGAATGCATCGAGGCCGCCGCTCGCGTCGACCAGCTTCGAGAAGCAGTGATCGGCCTTGGCGATTGACTCGACGCTTGCATCGGGCCCGTACCGGTGGGAGTAGTTGTCGTTGTCGGGAAGTGAGAAGAGGAGGAAGTCGAAACCATCCTGACTTGCCAGCTCCGCCGCGCAACAGGCCGAGTAGCCATCCCGGTTGCCGGGCAGCGAGGTGGAGCGGCAGGGGACATCCCGGCTTGCGTAGAGATCGCCGTAGAAGAGCTCCGCCGGGCCCCAGGTGTGGTGGCGGAACTTGAGGCCTGTGGCGTCCACGGCGCGGCGCGGCAGGCCCTCGAGCGAGACCTCATGGCGGTGCCGGCCACGGTAGATCAGGAAGGGCGTACAGGCCGTCCGCACACCGGCGTCATCGAGCCGCTCGAAGATGGTTTCGACATCCGGGCTCAGGAGCGCCAGGTTCATGTTGTAGACCAGGTCGTAGAGGGCGCGAAAGACCCCGAAGGCCCGCGTAGCGTCCAGCGAGGATCCGTACTCGACGTAGCGGCGCTCCAGCCGGTGATACCAGTTCATCCCGCTGATCCAGTGCTCGTCCGCCGCCACCCCGGTGACCAGCTCCGCGCAGGCGACCGGCGTCACCGAGGGAAAGCTGGAGACGCAGTCGCGGATCAAGACACCCCGTTCCAGCAACGCTCCGAAGGTGGGCGCCATGCCCTCCTCCACAGCGCGTTCGAGCATGTCGGTGCGCAGGGAATCGACATACGTCAGCACCAGCTTCTTGGCCGGCTTCTTCTTCGCGGGCATCGCACCGGGAATGATGATGCGCCGCCGCGAGATGACCTATCCCGGTGCGATCGGTGCTTACCTCAGCACGCGCAGGCCGGCGTGCTTGCGCTGCGCGCGGCGATGGCGAGCGACGCCCAACCATACGAGGCCGGCCAGCAGCAGCACGGGCAACGGCTTCAACAGAATCGAAATCGCCACCACGACGAGAGCGGCAAGCGAGATCAGGAACCCGAGCGCGCCCGGGCCGGACCCGGCCCCACGGCGCCGGCTGGCACCGCTGACCACGTCGCTGATCACGAGGCAGGCGACAACGGCGCCCACCAGGCAGAAGATCGCTCCGACGATGCTTGCCAGATCCGCCGCTCCGGCGAGCAGAAAGCCCAGCACCAGCCCGATCGCGGCGGCGAGCAGGGTCATCCTTCCGCGGGCTGATCCCCGTGTTCCGGTTGTTCCGGCCAGCATTCCGACGGCGATGCCGATCCCGAGCTCGAGACCCATGCCGGAGAGGAAGCTCACGGCGAAAACCTACACTTCATGGATGCCTGAGCCGCCTCATCGCCGGCAATCGCACACTCGCACGCGCGATCTGGAGCGCTACGCGGGTCTCTTTGCCGAGCGCACCCGGGTGATGCGCTCGTCGGCAATGCGAGATCTGATGGCGATCACGGCACGCCCTGAGGTGATCTCGCTGGCGGGTGGTCTGCCGGACACGTCGACCTTCCCACCCGCGACCTTCGCCGCCCAGATGACGCGGATCGCGCAGGAGTCCGCGGCCGAGGCCCTTCAGTACGGACCGACCGAGGGCTTCTCCGAGACCGTCGACTGCATCCTCCAGGTCATGGGGGCCGAGGGCATGCTCCCCGATCCCGACGATGTGATCGTGACCACGGGCGGGCAGCAGGCGATCGACCTGATCAGCAAGACGCTGCTGGACCCCGGCGACGTCGTGATCTGCGAGGCGCCGACCTACCCGGGCGCGGTGCCGGTCTTCTGCAGCTACCAGGCGGATGTGGTGCAGATCGAGTGCGACGCCGACGGCATGCGCATCGACGAGCTCGAAGGGGTTCTCGAGAAGCTCGACGCGAAAGGGAAG
>JBAVGD010000384.1:0-5621 GCA_049684635.1 Solirubrobacterales bacterium
CAACGAAGTCGAGCTGGAGCTGGCGCATGACACGATGCTGGCGGCCTATCTGCTGGAGCCACAGCGCCGGACCTACGAGCTGCCCGAGCTTGCCGCCGATGCCGGCATCGGCCTGGCCGACCGACCAGCCGGAAAGGCGGCGGCGGACGATCAGCAACTTTCGCTCGGTGCCGAAGAGGAGGCGGCGCTCGAGCCGGTTGAGGGTGCGGCGCTGACCCGTGCAGTCGCCGAAGCACAGCAGCCGCGGCTGGAGGCGCTGCAACTAGCGCAGCTGTTCCACGACGTCGAGCTACCCCTCATACACGTCCTGGCCGCAATGGAACGCGCCGGGTTGAAGCTGGACGCCCAGCGCCTGGCTGACGTCGGGGCGGGCTTCGGCGAGCGGATAGAGACGCTGGAAAAGGAAATCCACCAGCTGGCCGACGAGGAGTTCACGATCGGCTCGCCTCAGCAGGTTGGCCGCATCCTCTTCGAGAAGCTCGGCCTGACCCGCAAGCGCCGAGGCAAGACCGGGTACTCGACCGACGCGCGGGTCCTGGCCCAGATCCGCGACGAGCATCCGATCGTGGAGAAGATCGAGACCTGGCGGGAGCTGACGAAGCTGAAGAACACCTACCTCGACTCCCTCCCGGATCTGATCGACGCCACCACCGGGCGAATCCACACGACCTTCAATCAGGCCGCGACGACCACCGGTCGCCTTTCCAGCACGAATCCCAACCTGCAAAACATCCCCATCCGAACCGAGCTCGGCCGCCCGGTTCGGTCCTGCTTCGTCGCGGAGGAGGGGGCGCGGTTGCTATCCGCGGACTACAGCCAGGTGGAGCTGCGAGTTCTCGCTCACGTTGCGGACGAGAAGGTGCTGAAGGAGACCTTTCACCGGGGCGACGACGTCCACGCCGCCACGGCGGCGGAGGTCTTCGGGGTGGCACGGTCCGAGGTGCGGGTCGACCAGCGCGCAAAGGCGAAGATGGTCAACTTCGGGATCGTCTACGGCCTGACCGGGTTCGGGCTTGCGGATCGGCTCAACATCCCGCGCAAGGAGGGAGAGGAGTTCGTCGCTCGCTACCTGGAGCGGTTCCCCGCGGTGCGGGCGTTCCGCGAGGCGGTGATCGAGCAGGCGCAGGACGACGGTTACGTGACGACGCTGATGGGTCGCAGGCGGTCAATTCCCGAGCTGCGATCGGGCAACCCGAACACGCGGCGCCTGGGCGAGCGGCTGGCGGTCAATACGGTGATCCAGGGGACCGCCGCCGACATCATCAAGGTTGCGATGGTCCGTTGTCACCGGGCGCTGACGGTGGCCGGGATGGCGACCCGGTTGGTCCTCCAGATCCACGACGAGCTGCTGTTCGAAGGCCCGCCGGGGGAGATGGAGGCAGCGGCCGAGCTGGTGCGGCGCGAGATGTGCGCCGCCTACCAGCTCGACCCCCCGCTCGAGGTGGATCTCGGCGTGGGTGCGGATTGGCTCGAGGCCAAGTAACTCAGTCCGAGCTATCCAAGCTCCACGCTGTGGAAGACGGCTCCGCTCGGGGTGGCATCGAGCTCGGCCTCACGAACCGGAGTACCGGCAACGAGGTTCGCGGTCGTGCATGAGCTCTGCGCGCCATCGTTCCCCGGTTCGTCGCCGGAGGAATCCTCACCGGACGAGTCGCCGCTCTGATTCTGGCCGTCCTCGGAGGTCTGGGCTTCGTCGCCCTGGTGCGAGCACTCGATCTCGGTCGATTCCGTTAGCTGACCGCTCATCGTGCTGCCGTCGAAGAGTTTGATCGTCAGCGTCGTGCCGTCGAAGGATTCGACAGTCCCGGCGTTCTCCTGACCGTCCTCGACGCCGTCGTTGTCTGTGTCGTTGTCGTTCGGGTTATCGCCAACCTCGACCTCTTGGGCATCGTTCAAGCCGTCGCTGTCCGTATCGGCTTGACGCGGGTTCGTCTGGTTTTCGAACTCCTCGAGGTTGTTTAGGCCTTCGTGATCCTGGTTGAGATTTGCCTGGTTCACTTTCAGCGAGAGGTGATGCCGCTTCTCCCAGCGATCCGGGATGCCGTCGTGGTTACGGTCCCGATGCTTGGCTGCGGCAACGCCTGGCATGGCCAGCATCGCCAGTATCAGCAGAGCACCGGTGGCGGCGATCAGCAGGGGTCTAAATCTCCGAATTCGCTTCATGTGTCCTCCTCGTTCAGGGTGCTATCTGCTGGATCAACCCGTCACCACCGGAAGAATCACGCGAGTCACCGGATGTGGTGCTGCTCATGTCCGGTTCGCTGGGAGTCAAGTCGCCGCTGCCAGAGTTACTTTCCGTCGAGCCCCCGTCGCTGGACCCGGACCCGTCGCCGGACACCGAGGCGTCGCCGGACCCCGAGCCCGAGCTGTCCCCACCTGTTCCACTTGACGGTTCCGAATCGCCGGAGCCCGACCCAGAGCCAGAGCCAGAGCCGGAGCCGGAATGTTCGTCGCCGGAGCCGGAACTCGTGTGCTCCCCCGGGGATTCGCCTCCGTGGCCGGACGAGTCCTGTCGGCTGGGGAGGCTCGCATGGTGCTCGCCGCCGTGCTCGGAGCTGCGTCCCGGGCCCCTGTGGCCCCCGCCTTCGCCTGCCGGTTCCTTGCGGGTGCCCGTACGCCCGTCATTGCGGTGGCCGCTGCCGCCAGCGCGATCTTCAGCCTTGCCGTGGTGAGGGTTTGATGATCCGGCGGGACCGTCGGCGTTGCCGGAGGGAGGCGAATTGTCGCCGCTAGGTGTCTCGGAGGCGCGGGCGGTGGCTGCCGGGGTGGGGACCTGTCTCGCGTTGTGAAGAACGACACCGGCCCCAACGCTGCCAGCGATCAGCACCGTTGCGGCGGTTGCCTTCAATGCCAGGCCGGCTCCTGCCGTACCGGCGGCCGCGCCCGCGGCTTCGGCATGACCGGCGAGGTCCGTCATCAGGGCCTTCAACAGCGGCAGGGGCACCAGCATCCCGAGTCCGTCCCGAAGCGCGCGTCGGGCCCTGTAGATGAACTGGCGTGCGGCTCCGCCGCTCACCCCAAGAGCGGCGGCGATCTCCTCGTGGCCGAGCCCTTCCAGCTCGCGCATCACGATTGCCGCCCGTTGCGGGTCCGGGAGCGCCTGCAGACGTCTCGTCAGGTCGGCTAGCTCTTCGCGCCGTTCGATCTCCTCCCAGGGACCACCCGAACTCACCAGCCCGTCGGCCAGGGGCTCCGCAGCGGGTGGGCCGTCGCGCAAGTCATTGAGAGCCGTGTTGCGGACGATGCGAAAGAGCCAGGGGCGCAGCTCGATCTCGGCGTCGTTGCGCCGCAGAGCGAGCAGGGCCTTGGAGAACGCGTCCTGGGTGACGTCCTCGGACCGTCCACCCACAATCGTCGCCGCGTAACGCGCCAGAGACCGGCCGTAGCGGCGGACGATCTCTTCGAATGCGGACTCGTAGCCCTCCCGGACCAGCGTCACCAGCCTGCGATCCGACTGCGTGCGCAGGGCGGGGCCGATGATGAGGCGCGGGGCGAGTGCTTCAGCTGATGGTGGCATCTCGTTCAGTGGTCATCCCGGGTTACTGATATGACAGCAGGCTGGTTCAACGGCATGGACCGACAATCGATGCAACACCAGCGCAAGGCAAAGATCACGGATTCGGCGGGAGCCGGCGGTGGATAGGGGCCTTGCAGTCCTCCTGACAGCGGTGGCGGGAGGGCTGATTGCCCTTCAGGCGCCGATCAACGCGGGTCTTGGCAGGGCCACCGGCACCCTGCCGGCCGCGCTTGTCTCATTCGTCGTCGGAACGATCGCCCTGGTCGCGATCGTCGCGGTGAGTGGTCAGATCGGAGGGCTTGGATCGAGCTTCGACGTCAGCTGGTACTACCTGCTCGGTGGTCTTCTGGGGGCTATCTACGTCGCCAATGCGCTGATCGCGGTTGCGGTGATCGGGGCGGGAGGCGTGGCAGCGGCCACCATCACGGGCCAGCTGGTGGCGTCAGTCGTGATTGACCGGCTGGGCCTATTCGGCCTCGACCAGATCCCGCTCAGCCCGGAGCGGATCATCGGCATCGTGCTGCTGCTCGCCGGGACCGTTCTGGTCGTGCGCTGAATCCATCGCGAGCTCGGGCGGCGCGATCTTCAGGTAGTGGTCGAAGGACCAGTCGACGATCCGCTTCGATCCGAGCAGACGGATAATTCGCGCGAGGAGTCGCGGTGGGACCCGCGGAATCAGCTTCTGGGCGCGCAGCATCCAGCGGAACTTCGACTCATGGCCGTCATGGAAGCCGGCATAGCGCGCGGCCGCTTGCTCACGGCTCTGCCGCCCGTCGACGACATCGCGCAGCTCGCGTCCCAGCACGATTCCGAAGTAGATGGCGGTGCGAATTCCCTCGGCGGTGAGCGGTAGACAGTGGCCTGCCGAATCGCCGACGAAGAAGACCCCATCCTCGGTCGCGTGGCGCAGCTTGTGCGGGATCCAGTTACCCTGATAGCCGACTCGCTCCTGGCCCAGATCCTCAGCCAGTTTCTCGGTCGTAGCACGGACATGAAAGCGGGGATCGAAGGAGCCGACGCCGATTCGCAGCTCGTCGCGTGCTGGGAAGCACCAGCCATACCCTGCTGGGACGTACCGGCGGTCGATCCACACCTCGAGGTCCTCGCCGGAACCCCCCGGGTGCACCTCCAGCCCGCGTGAGAGGGGTGCATCGGGCGGCTGGAAGCCGACCGGACCGGCGAGCACGCGGCGCCAGCCGAGCGCGTCGACGACGATGGGCGAGGCGAGGGTACCGCGGTCCGTTTCGACGGCGATCGCGCCGTCGGCGGCGGTTGCGCGGCCGTTCACCTTGGCGGTCTCGAAGGTCGCATCGCAGTCGCGCCAGAGCAACTTGCACAGCTCCCCGTAATCGAAGGTCGAGAACGTCCAGGGCAGGCGATAGCGGCTGCTGCCATGCGGTGTGTGGATCACGAGCGAGTCGAAGCGCTGGCGCTCGGCAGCCATCAGACCCGTTGCCCGCAACCACTCCGTTGGGATGCCGCAGGCCGAGGTCTGCCGGTCGCCGATCTCGTAGCGGTCCAACACCATGACCTCGGCGCCTGAACCCGCCAGCTCGCGGGCGACGGTGAGCCCGGCGAAACTCGCTCCGCAGATCAGGACGTCGTATGTGCCGGAGAGAGGCGTTCGTGCGTTGCCGCGTTTTGTCGCTCGTACCGGCATCGGAGCTCAGGGTACAGGCCATCTGCCCGCATGCGGGAGAGCATGCTCACATCCGGATCTGATCTCGGCGATGGAGCGGGAGCCGAGTGGGCGGCGGAACCTGTAATCATTCGGCGCCGTGTCCGCTACCGACACAGCGATCGCGCCTGCGCCTGTGGGCACACCCATCGAGGGTTCCAACGGCCTCCTCCTGGAGGTCGAAGGCAAGGTCGTTCCCAACTACGCCGCGACGATGGTTTCCTTCAACGAGGGCGACGTCGTCAAAGGCAAGGTTGTGCGGATCGACAAAGACGAGGTCCTTGTCGACATCGGCTACAAGTCAGAGGGCGTAATTCCCGCCAACGAGCTCTCGATCCGAAAGTCGATCGATCCGGCGGAGGAGGTTGAGCTCGGCGAGGAGATCGACGCGCTGGTCCTCACCAAAGAGGACGCTGAGGGACGCCT
>JBAVGD010000385.1:0-10913 GCA_049684635.1 Solirubrobacterales bacterium
CGGCGACCGTTGCCGCCCCGGCCAGCACCCCGCTGGCCGCGGCGATCGCCGCTGTACGGACCTCTGCCCTGAGCATCGGTGAAGCCGGTTGCTCATAGGGCGCCAGCGCTCGTATCTCCTGCACCCCGTCCGGCTGCGCGTCTTCCTCCGCCAGAACCTCTCCCTCTACCTCGAATTCACTCACCCGCTCGACTTTAGCGACGGGGTACGCCGTCACCGCTCGGGGATGGCGTAAACGCCGGAACTTGCGACTTTCGGCCCGCTGCGCCCCGAGGTCAGAGTGCCTTCTCGTAGATCCGGTAGCGCTTCACGACCTTGCCGCCCATACCCTCCATGGCGCGGTTCATCGGTCCGTTGGTCTCCAGGATCCATCCCATCTCGCCACCGTCGATGCCGCCGGGAATCGCGGCCGTCTCCAGATGCTTCAGGTAGAGCCCGGCCGCCACACCGGTGTGGCGGTAGTCATGCTTGACCCCCAGCGCGAACACGCGGCACTGGTCGATCTTGCGCTTGCCGAGCAGGAACCGGGCCCAGCCGAGGGGGAGCAGCCGCCCGTTCAGCTTCGCCATCACCTGGTTGATGTCCGGCAGCGTCAGCGCCGCGCCGATCGCCTCGCCGTCCTTCTCGGCCATGTAGGCCCAGTCCTCATCGATCACCTGCTTGAGGTTCTTGGCCTGGAACTCGACCTCGGCGTCGGTGATCGGGACGAAGCCCCAGTTGCTCCCCCAGGCCTCGTTGTACACGTCCATGAAGCGACGAACCTCATTCGCCATGTCGCGCTTGCGCATGTTGCGGATGACGACCCCTTCTTCCTTCAGCGCTTTCTCCGCCGCCGCATGGATCGAAGGGTCGAACCGCTCACCCTCCTTGAGGTCTCCGAACTGCAATTCCCACATCAGCACGTCCATCGCCTTGCCGAGTCCCCGCGCCTCGATCAGCTCCTGGTAATGCGGTGGGTGCCAGGGCTCGAGGATCATCGGCCGGCGCTCGAACCCCTCGATCAGGATCCCGACCTCGTCGTTGGTCGTGAAGTCCATCGGACCGAGGATGCGGCTGCGGCCCTTTGCTCGCGCCCACTCCGAGGCGGCGTCGAGCAGGGCAGCCGCGACCTCGGGGTCGTTCGCAGTCTCGAAGAACCCGAACATCGCGTCGCTGCCGCCCTGGAACTGGTCCCAGCGATGGTCGATATGGGCGCTGATCCTTCCCACGGGCTCGCCGTCGCGTTCGGCGATGAAGTACTCGGCTTCGCCATGCTCGAACCAGGGGTTCTTCTTGCGGTTGAGGAACTCCATCCGCTCGAAGATCAGCGGCGCCACCCATTGCGGATGGTTTCGATGCAGGGCAAACGGGACCTTGACGAAGCGCTTCAGGTCGCGCCTGCCGCGAACGGGCCGGATCTCCACCTCTGCCATGCGGGCGTGAACCTACACTCTGGGCATGACCGACACCGCAAAGGCCCCTGTCGACGTCTTCGAGAAGGCTCGTAACCACGACCGCCTCGAGCAGCTCGAAGCCGCTCGTCAACACGACCTCCTCCCCTACTTCCGCCTCCTCACCTCCCAGGCCGGACCGGTCGTGGAGATGGAGGGACGCGAGACGATCATGCTCGGCTCCAATAACTACCTGGGGCTGACCGGCGACGAACGCGTCAAGCAGGCGGCACGAGACGCGCTCGAGACCTATGGCACGGGGGTCACGGGCTCACGCTTGTTGAATGGGACGACACCCCTGCACGTCGAGCTGGAGCGCGAGCTGGCGGAATGGATGGAGACTGAGGACGCAATCGTCTACACCACCGGCTATCAGTCGAACCTGGGCTGCCTCGGGACCATTCTGGAGCCCGGGGACACGGTCATCTGCGACTCCGGCGACCACGCCTCGATCCTCGATGGCTGCCGCCTCTCCGGGGCAAAGCTCCGCCCCTTCCGCCATAACCGGATGGACAAGCTGGAGAAGATGCTGCAGCGGGCGGCGGAGGACGGCGGCGGCGTCCTCGTCGTCGTCGACGGCGTCTTCTCGATGGAGGGAGACGTCTGCGACCTACCGCGGATCGTCGAGCTCTGCCAGGCGCACGGCGCGCGCCTCATGGTCGACGAGGCGCATGGCGCGGGAGTCCTCGGGCGGCGCGGCGCCGGGGCCTGCGAGCTCTTTGGCCTGGAGGCCGAGGTCGACCTGCGAATGGGCACCTTCTCCAAGAGCCTGGCGTCCTGTGGCGGCTTCATCGCCGGGCCGGCCGACGTGATCGAGTACCTGCGAATCGCCTCCCGCTCGTTCATCTTCAGCGCTTCGGCGGTGCCGGCCGCGGTCGGAGCGGCGCTGGCGGCGCTGCGGGTGATTCGTTCCGACGGGCCGACTCTGTTCGAGGCTCTGCTCGGGAACGCCGATTACCTGCGCGAGGGCCTGCGGAACCTCGGGCTCAAGGTCGTCGAGCCGGGGAAGCTCCCCGATGGATCCGTCGCCACAACCCCGGTGGTGCCGGTGATCGTCGGCGATGACTGGCAGGCGGTCCTGCTCTGGAAGGCGCTCTTCGACGCCGGCGTCTACACCAACGTCGCGATCCATCCCGCGGTTCCGCCAGGCGGGGCGCTGCTCCGGACAAGCCTGATGGCAACCCATCGGCGCGAGCACCTCGACCAAGCGCTGGAGACGATCGCCCGCGTCATCGAGGATTTCCCCGACCTTCCCAGGAGCTGAGAGACCCACCCCCCCGAGGGGTGAAGGCGGAGGTTTGCGCCATCGCCGGTTCGTGAATCCTCCGCGGGAAGAGCCGATACGGCGGCATGGATCTACCCCGGTCTGGGTAGTTTCGGGCTTGTCCAAAACCGAACAAGGCAGAGCCGCCGAGAAAAAGTTGCTCTTAGCGAACGACCCGGACCGAGTTCGGTCGGAGCGGGTTGACGCTTACCGCCCCAACCGCATAGCTTGGCTGCGCGCCGACCAAGTCCGTGGACAGGGGACAAGGCGGTGAACACCTGGCTCACCAGACCCGCGGCGAAGCCGCTGGGACGGCGCACGGGAGAGAACCAGTTATGAAAGACCCTGACGGGAGGAGTCATAGTGGACGTTGCCTCGATTGCCCCTGCTTCGACGACCGCTTCTGCAATTCACATGCCCCAGCACATGCAGGCGCTCGCACGAGCCAATCGCGTACGGCTCGCAAGGGCTGAGCTAAAGCGATCGATTGCGCGAGGTGAGCTGGGCGCCGCCGACGTGATCCGTGAATGCCCCTGGCAAAGTGAAAGCATGACCCTGGCCGAGCTGCTGACCTGCCAGCGGCGCTGGGGCCGCACCCGCGCCCGCAAGCTCCTGCAGGCGCTCGCCCTCAGCGAGAACAAGCGCCTGGACAGCCTGACTTCCCGTCAGCGCGCATTGCTCTCAGCTGCACTGGCCGAGAAGGGCGTGGAACACCGGCAGGCTGCCTTCGCCTGAAACCCGTCGGCACAGCTCTAGCCGCGGAGCCCGCCAACCCTGAACGAATAACCGCCGGAGGCGCGTTGAAAGGCGCGCCGCAGCGCCACGACCGCGACGATGAATGCAGCGGCGCCGATCGGCAGGCAGATCGCGAGAACCTGGTGGCCGAGGTAGAAGGTCCCGCCGACGACAAGAACGAAAACGGTGCCCGCGAGCAGCATCGTGTGTGAGCGGTAGCCGGCGAAATGCTCCCGCACCGAGATCTCGAGACCACCCAAGCCGGCAAGCACAACCCCGACCCCAATTGCCGTCGGATGCTTACCGAAGACGCCGATCGCCAGCGTCACGAGGCCGGCGAGAATGGTCAACTCGACAAGCGGGAACGAGCCCCATGGTGCCGGGGGACGCTGATCGGTCTTTCGCGGCGGGGTCAACGGCCGCAAGCCGCCCGGCTAACGGGCATCCCGACGAAATCCTGACTCGCCACCAACCCATCAGCATTCCCAGCAGGCCCAACCGTGGGCGTGAATGCCAGTGGCCGCAGCCCGGCTCGCCGACGTCGGTACGCGAGATCCGCAGCCACTTGAACTCGGCCGGAGCCGCCAGCATGTCCGCCAGCAGCTCGCGGTTCCGGTTCTCCAGCGCGGCCCGATCGCCGATGGCGCGACGCACCTCGGCGATCCGCATTACGAGCGAGTCGCGCACGGCCTCCAGCTCTCCGAGGTCGAGCGCACGCGGCACGGCTGAAGTGGCGGCGACGCGAGCATCGACTCGGGCCCGGGGAAATGCCTCCACGAATAGGACGGCGAGCTCCCGCTCGAGATGACCGATCTGCCGGCGAAGCTCAGCGCGAGCCGGGCGCTCGTCGCCGCCTACGCCTGGTGCCGTCTCTGTTCTTGGGTAGAGCAGATCCCGCATAGCCCACCCGAGTGTAGTTCACCCCGCCGCGGCACACAGGACGAACCTGGAGCCCGCGTGCCGACCGGCCCCCGTCACGAGCCCCTGATCGTGGCTGCCGCTATCCAGAACGCCTCGTCAACCGCGATCTCGGGGACGCCGCTGACCTGCACCGCCACGATTGCGATACGTCGCGTCTTCTCTTCAACACGGTGGCGCCCGGCCGCGTCCCCGAACAGCAGTCCGACCGGCACACTCTCGTCGGCGAGGACAAGGGTTCCCTGCGGCAGATCGGCGCGCGTCCCGGGAAGCGACTCGCCGGGCGCCGATCCGCGTATGCACAACCGTCCGCTGAGCTGGTCGGCATCGAAAGCGCGCAGCGCGATGCCGGTCTCAACCGTTGCGATCGTCAGCGCATCGGCCGGCAGGCCGCGACTCTTGAAACCGCCGTCCTGGAGTCGCTCGAGAGCCAGCCGCTCGACCGGAGTTCGCGTTCTGTCGGGATCGAGGCCGATCTGACGAAAGAAGACTCGATACGCCCACGGAATCGGCCGTTCGCGAAGGTGGATCGCCTGCGCCCCGAAGAACCGGTCAGAGAGATCCCGGAGCCGTTGCCGAACCGGCTCGGGACTGCTCCTTGGCGGACCATCGACCTCGACCCAGGCGATCGCCAAGCCCGGAAACTCCGCGGCCACATGAGTTGCCACCTGACCTTGTTCAGGAGACAGGTCCGACCCGAGGTCCGCGGCCGCTCGCACTGAGGTCAGGCTCCCTCCGAGCGCACCACGCGAGTCGCGCGGAGGAGCTCCTTGATCCGCCCGCTCAGCTGGCCAAGGGTCAGATTGCCGATGCCGGCGTCTTGCAGGGTGCCACCGGGGTAGACGTATGCAAACGTCGGGCAACCTCCAACCCGGTACAGGGCGCCAACCGCACCGTCCCGGTCATAGCCGACAGGCATCCTCCAGCGGTGCTGCCGCACCAGCTGCCGCACGGATTCACGACCGTCGAGAACGTCCAGCGAGAGGAAGTTCACCCGCCCACGGTAGCGCGCATAGGCCGCGTCGACGACATCCTGCTGATTGACGCAGTCGCCCCCACCTCTGCTGAACCAGAAAGACAGGACCAGGGGGCGATCAAAAAGGTCGCAGACACGAATCACGCTCGCTCCACGAACCCTGCAGGCCGGCGTCTGCCGGGCACCTGCGGGGCAGGGCAGTTGAGAGCTCGAGCAATCGCTCTGAGCGACATTCGCGTCTCCTTCCAGGCGACTGGCCGCAACCGGCACAGCAAACTCCGGCAGCGGCCAGCGGGGCGGTTGCCTGTCCAGTCCCAGCGTGCCGCCGTTGCCACCGCCGTTGAGAACCGCGATCAGGACGATCGCGGCAAAGAGCAGTCCGACGACGATTGAGTAGCGATCCCTCACCGACCCTCCGCCCAGATCAGCACGGCCGGCAGCATGACCATGACGCCCAGCAGCGCGACCACGAGGTCGACAACGGTCACGAAGCCAAAATCCCGCAGCATCGACACGTTGCTGGCAATGAGCACGGCGAACCCGGCGGTCGCGGTAACCCCGGACGCGAGGACCGCGGCACCGGTGCGAGCATAGGAGCGACGTAGCGCCTCAGATGGTGAACTGCCGCCGTGGCGCTCCTCATGAAAACGACCCGTGAGGATGACGCTGAACTCGGTGGCAATCGCGATCGTCAGCGCCCCGAGCACAGCCGACATCGGATTGAGCGGGATCCCGCTCGCCCAGAGGACGAGGCCCGACCAGCCGGTGGCCAGCACGATCGGCACGAGCGGCACCAGGGCACGCCTGAGTGAACGGTAGACGGCGAGCAGAACCAGCGCCACGGCGGCAAGTGCGGCCAGCGCCAGCCAGTAGCGGCTACCGGAGAGATCGGCAGCCGCGGCCGCGGCGATCACCGGCAGGCCCGCCAGCTGCACATTGACGCCGCGGGGAGGCCCTCCCGGAGATCCGGCCACGCCAATCTCGTCCCGCACCCGCTCGATCAGCGCCTGCTGCGCCTCCAGCGATTGAGCCCGAATCCCGAAGCTGAGCAGCGCCGTGCGTCCCGGCAGACCGGTTCGTCGGTCGAGCTGGGCGACCTTTTCCAGGTCATAGGACGGGAGTTGCGAGAACGTGTCGCGAATATCTGCCCTGCTCAGGTGACGTTCGCCGGCGGCGACGAAATCCGAGAGGGCTGGACCGGGACAGACTTCGGCGCGCTGGCAGTTGGGGTCGCGTCCCGAGTACCCGTTGGCAGCCAGAACCCTCCGCTTGAAGTCCGCCATCCAGCGAATCGTGGCGGGATCGGTGAGGTCCGGCGCCTGCACGCTGACGTCCAGCTCCCCCGAGACGCCGGTCGCATCCTGCAGCTGGTTGAGGTCGCGCACGGCAGCCAGGCTCTGCGGGGCAAGCGTGCGGATGTCGGAGACGGTCCCAACCTGGGTACCAGCCGCCCAGCCGAGGACTGCGAGGACCAGCCCGACTCCGAGCACCCGCTGGGGGTGGGTCTGTGCCGTGGAGAGGATGCGCTCCAGCAGGCGTTGTGCGGCCGGGGGATACGGGTGCCCCTCCTGTTGCTGGGTTTTTCGCCTTGCGCGCCACTTTTCTCGCCAAGCCATCGGTGCGAAAAACAGGACGCCGCTGCCAGGAGGGGCACCCGTATCCCCCGCCTCCGTACGGAGGCTCAGGGCGGCAAAGCCTGCTGTCATGGCCAGCAGGAACCCGATTGCGATCCCGGCCACGAGCAGCAGGCCAAAGCCACGAACCATCGGGGTGGGTGAGAGCTGCAGAACTAGGAAGCCTGCGCCGGTGGCGAGACAGGCAGTCGCGATTGTGGGGCCGCCGCCCGCCGCGGCGATGCGTGCCGCCTCCACCCCGCGCGCTCCTGCCACCACCGCCTCGTCATAGCGGGCCTGGAGCTGGATGGCGTAATCCACGGTGAGGCCGATCAGAATCGGCAGTACGGCTATCGAAGCCATCGTCAGAGCGCCCCCGAGCAAGCCAAGCAGGCCAAATGTGAGTGCTGCGGCGGCGAGCGCGATGCCAAGCGGCAAGAGCCGCAGGCGGGAGCGGAAGACAGCGATCAGCGTCAGAGACATCACGCCGAGAGCGACCGCCAAGAGGACGAGGAGCGCATCCTTTAGCGCTCTGGTGAGTCCGTCGACGACGACCGGCACACCCGAGACGACGTAGCGGCCTCCATGCAGCGCAAAACAGGCCTCCGGCTTGCCCCGGAACATGCAGGCGCGGCGCGGCGTCGGGTCGTAGACCGCCGCCCTGATCAGCGCCAACGCCTGATGGCGTTCAGCCTCGCTCAGCTCGGGTCGGAGGCGAACCACGATCTGCGCGGTGTGGTTGTTGGGGAAGAGGTAGGCAAGCCGGGCCTTCGGCGTCCCGCGCGAACGACTCAGGTCAAACACGACCGCGGCGATGAAATTGGGATTCGAGAGGCTGGGGGCGCTTGTGATGCCGTACTGCGCGGCCACCGCGAGCACGAATTCGCGCAGTCGATCCGGAGGCACCTGTGCAGCCAGGCGACTCAGCTGACGATCGACCTGGATCACGGCGTCGTTGAGGAAGGTGGCGGGGCCCACAACCGACTGCACGAGCCGCTGCCGTGCGAGCTCGGTGCAGGGACCGGGGATCGGCCTGACTCCCGCGGGCACCTTTCCCGAGAGGCATCCCTCCAGCCGCAGGAGCCGGCCCAGGTTCGACGTCAGCACCAGTCGCTGCAGGTCGCCCTCCGCGAGCACGACGACAGGTTCTTCGCCGAACAGCTGCCTCACATGCTGCGTGGCGCGGTAGCTGGCCGTGTTCGTGTCGACCAGGGTTCCGATGCCGGCTTCGGTCCGCAGCTGCGTGACGCCGACTCCCGCCCCGACGGCAAGGAGGGCTGAGACGACCAGCACGGCCCGCGCGTGCCTGACCGCCCAGGCGGCGACCGCGCTCAATCCATCGAGAGGGGGCCGGTGACGTCGGCGTTGAGGAACTGGTGGACGAACTGGTTCTCCGAGTCGAACAGTTCCTCCTTCGGTCCGGACTCGACGATTTTGCCGTTCCAGAGAACCGCGATGAAATCGGAGATGCGGCGGGCGGTATTGAGGTCGTGGCTGATCACCAGGTAGCAACCGCCGTGCTCGGCGTGGACCTCGCGCACGAGCTCGCAGAGCAGGGCCGTTCGGACCGGATCTAGCCCGGAATCCGGCTCGTCGAACATCACGATCGCCGGTTCGAGCACCAGCGCCCGCGCGAAGCCGGCCCGCTTGCGCATCCCTCCCGAAAGCTCGTTCGGCATCTTGTAGATCGCCTCCGTCAGCCCGACCTCCTTGAGGCGGCGGTTGACGATCTCACCGATCTCCTCCTCGCTCTTGTCGGTGTGCTGGCGCAGCGGGAAGGCGGTGTTGTCGTAGATGTTCATCGAGCCGAACAGCGCCCCGTCCTGGAACAGAAGGCCGAACTTTTTCCGCACCTCGAACAGTTCGTCGTCGGTCATGTTTGGAATCGATTCGCCGTGCACGAGCACGTCGCCCGAATCCGGATAGAGCAGCCCCACGATGTGCTTGACGAGCACGCTCTTCCCCGTTCCCGAGGGGCCGAGGACGATCGAGATCTGATCCTCGGGAAGACCGAGGTTGAGACCGTTGAGGATGCGCGCACGGCCGAACTGCTTGACCAGGTCGATGATCTCGATCGCGTCCTGGCCGCCGTGGTCGCGCTTGCGACCGGTGTGGAAGCGATACGGATCCGGCTCGGAGGGGTCGACGCCGGGGATCACGAAGTCGCGGCCCATGACGGCACCGTCCTCGCTCACGTAGGGACCGCGGTCGTTCATCTGGCTCTGATCATCCAATGACATGTGCATCAGCCCCCTATTGGTGCCCTCGGGTTGGCACCCCAGAAGACCAGGGTTCCCAACATCCCGATGATGTGGACTAAGACGATATTGAGCACCATCGACTTCGCGGTCGCGGTGCCGACTCCAACCGGCCCTCCCGAGGCTGTATAGCCGTAGTAGCAGCCGACCAGCACGATCACGGTCGCCATCACCATCCCCTTGATCAGGCTGTAGATCAGGTCGGGTGGGTTCTGGAACATCCAGAAGATCAGCAGGTAGCCGCCCGAGGAGACATCGCCGATCTGCTGCACAACCGCCAGGTAGCTGGCGAGGTACATGATCCCGATCCCGAACAGGTACATGAACGGAAGGGCGATCCACGCGGCAAGGAGGCGGGTGGCGCAGAGGAAGGTGACCGGCGGCACCCCCATCACCTCGAGCGCATCGATCTCGTCGGAGATGCGCATCGCCCCCAGCTCGGCGACAATTCCCGTCCCCACCTTCGCCGAGAGCATGTAGCCGAACGCGTAGGGCATGATCTCGCGCAGGTCGCACCAGGCGGAGAAGACGCCGGAGTAGGCCGGGGCACCCTGCGCCCGCACCAGGTATGCGCCCTCGATCCCGCACTGCAGGCCGAGGATGAAAACAAGGCCCCAGATGATCAGGGCCGAGCCGAGAATCAGGATCCCGGCCTGGCGCAGAGCCTCACCGAAGAAGCGCAGGACGCGGCCCGAGTAGACGAGGCCGGCGACGCGCGAGCCGAAACGGGCGATCTCACCGAAGGAGTCCAACCAGGCGCGCGGCACGTCCAGCCAGGCGTTCATCGGATCGTCTGCAGGTCGGGGTTGGTTGCCAGAAGAGTCTGCGTGAAGACGTAGTTGAAGGCGAAGACCCCCATGAAGGAGATGACGACGGCTTGGTTGACCGCGCGCCCGACGCCCGCCGCGCCTCCGGATGCGGTCATCCCCTTGTAGGAGCAGACGATCGCGATGATTGCCCCGAACAGGGTGCACTTGATCACCGAGCCCCAGAGATCCGTAACGGACGCGTTGGAGAAGAGGGTGGCGAAGAAGCCGCCGAGTGGGTGCTTGTAGAGAATCTCGGTGAGGATCCCGCCGGTGATCCCGAAGACCAGCGCAAAGATGTCGAGCAGGCCGGTGATCAGCATCAGCGCCAGGAAGCGCGGTACGACGAGGTTCTTGATCGGATCGACACCGAGAACCTGAAGGGCGTCGAGCTCCTCGCGGATCTTGCGGGCGCCAAGGTCAGCGGTGATCGAGGTGCCCGCGACACCGGCAACGACCACGGCCGTAACAACTGGGCCGATCTCGCGGATCGCCGCCAGGACGAAGAAGCCCCCGAGGCGGTCGAGCGCCCCCACCAGCGTCAGGAAGTTCGCGGCCTGCAGGCCCGGGGCGCCAAAGCAGATCGCCACCGTCGAGATCAAGAGGGGGAACCAGCAGAGCCGCAACGCGAAGAGGAACTGGCTGATGAACTCCTCGCCGTATGGATACGGAGGTTTGACGGCGGAGACCAGCGTCCTCGCCGTGAGAACCATCATCTCGCCGACCTCTTCGAAGACCGACTTGGCGGGCAAGAAGGCCCTGCCTATCGATGCGGTTCTCTCCATAGCTCCTCCGCCAAGTAGCACCGTATCCGCACGGCCCCGGACTCAGTCGCATGAGTGTATGGGATGCGGCAGCGGCGACCGTTACACAACTGTTGAGATCGGGCTAAGGTCCGAGATCTCCAATCGCC
>JBAVGD010000386.1:0-22439 GCA_049684635.1 Solirubrobacterales bacterium
ATGAGGCCACAGCCCAGCTGTGGATCGATCGCGACCAGCTGCGGAAGCCGCGAGCGGGCGCAGGGGAGTGGACTTGCTTATGGCACGCTGTCGGCAAGGCCATTCAGGACTTCAACTAGGGCGAGCCCTTCGGCGCAGGCGAGCCTCGACCCGCCTCAAACGCGCCTGCACGTTCGCATCTTTGCAATGTTGGTCTAACTCGACCCTGTAGAAGACGGGAACGTCTGCCAGAGGGCGGTCGTTGCCGGACTCGGTTGAGACGGAAATGCTCCGCTTGAGCTTCAGCGCCACTGCCATCCCCTTTCTAGCGCAGCTTGTCAGCTGTTCCGGTACCCGATGTTTTGGGCCTGTATCGACTCAAACGCACCAGGACGTGAGGGTTTCGCTCCGAGATTTCGGTTTCCTTGTGGTGCAGGGGCTTTGACAATCCTCCCTGGGCGCCGACCAGAAAGCAAGCTCATGCCGAGCTGCGGTGGTATTTCCCCGCTGACCTACCCAGACTCAAGCGCCCCGCGCTGCGGCCGTCAACCCCGTCCGGAGGTCGGGCGCGAAGCACCCTTGACTGCCGTAGCGCGGGGCGCTACCGCTGCAAGTAGGTCGGCGGGGCAGCCCTGCCCGAGACCCCGGAAGGGGGTGGATGGAACCGTGGACTGAGGGGTGGATCGCCGTGTCCTGGACCGGGGAGAGGGCCGAGAGGAGACAACGTGGAACGGGGTGGAAGCTGGAGCAAGGACGACGGGACGGGAGAGGCAACGGCCGAAGGTACGAACGGGGAAGGGGGAGAGGCAGGGGCTGGCTGTGTCTTGGAGGCCTACGGGGGACGAAACGAGAGGCAAGCCCTGGTGCGTCCGGTCAGCTTGAGGGCTAAGGTCGCCGGGATGCATGTCCGAGACTGCTTTATCTCGCATGCCTCCGAGGACAAGGAGGCTGTAGCTCGACCGCTCGCGCTCGCCCTGAGAGCGTCCGGTTACGAGGTCTGGCACGACGAGTTCGAGTTAGAACCAGGAGACAGCCTTCGGGTCCTCAACGCACCGTGTCTGCCTTTTCACAGGTTTGCGGCGGAGTTGGCACCGGTGGGTCTGGATACGTGACGCCGCTCGGCCGAGCATGCCCCAAACCGAAAGGAGGCATCGATGATCTACGCGCTGATGGGTTACGTGCACGTGGCCATCGCCCAGCGGGTGCGGATGGTTCGCTCGCTTGCCGAGGGCGAGCGGGCACAGGGCACGGTCGAGTACGTCGGGTTGATCCTGCTCGTCTCGCTGCTGATGGTTGGGATGGTCGCAGCGATGAAAGGGTTCAACGGCAAACAGGGGATGGAGCTTGCCGACGTGATCGTCAACAAGATCAAGGAGGCGGTCGACAAGGTCACCTTCAAATGAGCGTGGTGGGGCGGTGAGCGCGGGTGAGGGTGGCTCGCAGCGCGAGCCGCCCCTCGCTCGCTTCGCATGACAGACTCGCGGGAATGGCGGCTTCCCGCAGCTACGACAGAGCTCCGGCCGACATCAGGCCGGTGACCATCGACCCCGGTTTCGTCGAGACCGCCGACGGCTCGGCCCTGATCTCCCTTGGCAAGACGCGGGTGATCTGCACCGCCTCTGTCACCGACACGGTTCCCCGCTGGATGCAGGGACGCGGCAAGGGCTGGGTTACCGCTGAGTACGCGATGCTTCCCGCGTCGACCGGCGGCCGCAAGGCGCGCGATGTCTCAAAGGGTCGCCAGGACGGGCGCGGCGTGGAGATCCAGCGTTTGATTGGGCGCTCGCTGCGAGTTGTCGTCGATTTCCAGGCCCTTGGGGAACGCAGCGTCTATGTCGATTGCGATGTCCTGCAGGCTGACGGCGGCACGCGCTGCGCTGCGATCACAGGCGGCTACGTGGCCCTGCGCTTGGCACTGCAGGGGCTGATCGACAAGAAGAAGATCGAGACGATGCCGCTGAATGGCTCGGTGGCTGCCGTCAGCGTCGGCGTGGTCAATGGGCGGGCCCTCTGCGACCTCGATTACGGCGAGGACTCCAACGCCGAGGTCGACGCCAATGTCGTGATGACCGGCGAGGGTGGCTTGGTCGAGGTCCAGGCGACGGCCGAGCGCACGCCGCTCTCCCGCGCCTCGCTGGACGAGCTGCTCGGTTTCGCCGAGAAAGGCATCGATCGCCTCCGGCAGGTCCAGGAGCGCGTGACCAAAGGTTGAGGGCGCGCGCGGGAGCAGAGCCGTGATCTTCGCGAGCCAGAACAAGCACAAGCTGCGGGAGATGCTGGAACTGCTGCCGGCGGTCGCCCTGGAGCCGCTTCCGGATGGCTTCGAGCTTCCGCCCGAGCACGGCGACAGCTTTGCCGAGATCGCTCTCGACAAGGCGCGGGCAGCCTGTGCCGCCACCGGACAACCAGCGCTGGCCGACGATTCCGGGATCGAGGTTGCGGCCCTCGGCGGCCGTCCGGGAATCCACTCGGCCCGCTACGGAGGCGAGGGCGCGACGGACGAGGAGAACCTCGCAAAGCTGCTCGACGAGGTTGCCGCTACTGGGGGAGGGAGGGGAGCGGCCTACGTCTGCGCTCTTGCGTTCGTCGATCCAGACGGCAGCGAGCGCGTGGTCGAAGCACGTTGCGAGGGTCAGCTGATCGAGGCCCCTCGGGGCCAGGGAGGGTTCGGCTATGACCCGGCATTCGTTCCCGACGCGACGGGCGCCGACGATCCCCGCACGATGTCGGAGTTGAGTCAGGCGGAGAAGAACGAGATCAGCCACCGTGGGCGTGCGGCCCGGTTGCTGGCCGGCCTGCTGGATCGGCGGCCGGAGGCGGCGGCGGGAAAATGATCCATACCAAGAGCGGCGCCGCGGCTCTCTCGATCGCGTCGAACTCAACCCTGATCGCAATCAAGCTGGCGGCCGGGGTGATCACGGGCTCGATCGCGATCATCACCGAGGCGGTCCATTCGCTGATCGACCTGGTTGCCTCGATCGTTGCCTTCGTCTCGGTTCGAAAATCCGATGTGCCGGCTGACGCGGACCACCCGTACGGCCACGAGAAGGTCGAGAGCTTGGCGGCGACGATCGAGGGGCTGCTGATTCTGGTCGGCGCCGCGATCATCGTTTATGAGGCCATTCACCGGCTGGTGACCGGAGCGAAGGTCGAGACCCTTGGCGTCGGCATCGCGGTGATGGGCCTTTCCGTGGTCGCGAACCTTCTCGTTTCGGCCGTCCTGTCGCGTCAGGCGAAGGTTCACGACTCACCGGCGCTGGCCGGGGACGCGGCTCACCTGCGCACCGACGCGTTCACGTCGGCTGGGGTCCTCGTCGGTCTCGCCGTCGTTCAGGTGACCGGCCTGGTCGCCTTTGACTCGATTACGGCGCTTGTCGTCGCAACGGCGATCGTGTACGCGGGGCTGCAGATCGTCAGGAGCTCTTCTGGGGTGCTGGTCGACGAAGCCCTGCCGGAGGCCGAGATGGACCGGATCGAGTCGGCGATCGCCGCGGCGCGAACGCCGGAGGTGGCCGGCTATCACAAGCTTCGGGCGCGGCGAGGCGGCCGCCGTCGCTACATAGACCTCCACGTCCAGTACCGCTCCGGGACGACCCTCGAGCGTGCCCACGAATCGACCCATGACCTCCGCCGTTCGATCGAGGCGGCCATTCCCAGCGCAGAGGTTCTGATCCACGCCGAGCCGGAGACCTCGCTGCGCGATCCCAGCGACGCTCGCTCAGGTCCCTTCCGGGCCGGCTAGGACCGGACACGGCACTAGGACTCCGTTGGTCGCGCCGCCAGGCGTTCGCGGGGCCATCGGACCCTCAGACCCTGGGAAGCAGGTTGACCGCGGCGGCGAGGCCGACGGCGGTCACGGTGATGGCGTAGCCCGTGTAGCCACTGAGCGCAAAGAGGATGGCCGCTATGCCGCAGATGGCGACGACGGTTATCCAGGATGCGCGAGCAAGCGGCATGGGCGGTATTTTCACGCAGATGGGCGACGGTAACGTGAGCGGGTCGATTTCGGCTGAGGCCGCCGAGGGGGCGCTTGCCTATCTCGCCGAGATGTCGCCGGACCTCCGCGGTGCCGCGATCCTTCGTGGCGACGGGGCGGTGCTCGCCGCAAGTGGTGATCCGGACCGCTGGCGCGAGGATGGCGCCGAGCTGCTCGAAGTAGCCGATCGCGCCGGCGATGAGACCGTCGAGCAGATCCACATCGGCACCGAGCAGGGCGAGGTCTTCGCGCTGCGCCACGACGATCTCATCGCGATCGCGGTTACCGATCGCTTTGCCCTGGCGTCGCTGCTCTTCTTCGATATGCGTTCGCTGCTGAGGGACCTGGCAGCCGGCGGCAACGGGAGGCCGGGATGACGGACGGCCGGTCGCAATGAGTCCAAAGCCGCACCGAGTGCTCCTGGACCGGGTCTCCGGGTACGCCGACGAGGCCGCCGCCTACATGCGCCGCCGCCGGGCCTCTCGCCGACCGTTTGCCCGCCTCTACTATCCCGGTGGCCGCGCCACCGACCACGCTGACGATTCCGTCGCCGGCGGCGAGCTGTTCGTCGCCGCGGGAAGGCTGATCGAGGTCGCGGGACGGCAATCGAAGCGATGACAGGTTCTTCCCCCTCCTGGTCGACTCTGGTGGAGCCCGCGGTTGTCGAGCGGGTCCTCTCCCGAGCCCTGGCCTGCGGCGGCGAGTTCGCCGAGCTCTTCGCTGAACGCCGTCAGGGCCTGACGATGCAGATCGACGAGTCGAGGATCGAGTCGGTCCAGTCCGGCGCCGAGGCGGGTGCCGGTGTGCGCGTCGTCAGCGGCGGCACGACGTACTTCGCTCACGTCGACGGTCTCGATGCGGTCGACCTCGAGCGCGCCGCGGGCGAAGCGGCGGCGGCGCTGCGGGGGGATCGGGCCGAGCCGCGGCCGCTGCGAGCGATCGCCACCACGCCGCAGCCGATCCGGCAGCCTCCGGAGGAGGTCCCCGCTTCCCGCAAGGCGGACCTGCTGCGGACGCTGGACGACCGCGCCCGCGCCGAGGGCGGTGAGATCACGCAGTTCACCGCGTCTTACGTTGAGGCTCATCGGCAGGTTCTGGTCGCCAACTCCGCGGGCCTCCTCAGCGGCGACGATCGCACCCGCAGTCGCATTGGATCTCAGGCGGTCGCCCGTCGTGATGACAGGGTCGAGACCGGCGCCGAGACGCTTGGCGGGCACCGTGGCTTCGAGCTATTCGATGGGGACCCTGGCGCGATCGCCGCGGCCGCTGCCCGCAAGGCGCTCACCCTTCTCGATGCGCGTCCCGCGCCTGCCGGGTCGATGCCGGTCGTGGTCGGCGGCGGATTCGGCGGCGTGCTCTTTCACGAGATGACCGGGCACGGTCTCGAGGCGGACCACATTCAAAAGGGTGCCAGCGTCTATGCCGGAAAGCTCGGTGAGACGGTCGCGCAGCCCCTGCTCAGCGCGTACGACGACGGTCGCCTTCCGGGGGAGTGGGGGACCGATGCGATCGACGACGAGGGCACCGCGACGCAGAAGACCCTCGTGATCGACGGTGGCGTCGTTGCGTCCTTCCTTTACGACCGCCTGCGCGCGGCTCGCGACGGCGTGGCATCGACTGGAAACGGGCGCCGCGAGAGCTTCCGTCACCTGCCGGTCCCGCGGATGACGAATACCTACATCGCGCCGGGCGACGCGACCCCGGAGGAGATGATCGGCGAGGTGAAGAACGGCTTCTACGCGGTCTCCTTTGCCGGCGGTCAGGTTGATCCGGCGACCGGTGACTTCGTTTTCGGCGTTTCCGAGGGCTACCTGATCGAGGGCGGCCGGGTGACCAGCCCCTGCCGCGGGGCGACCTTGATCGGGAACGGCCTGGATGCGCTGCGGGCGATCGACGCGGTCGGCAGCGACTTCGAGATGAAAAGCGGGATCTGCGGCAAGGCGGGTCAGAGCGTTCCGGTTGGAACGGGGCAGGGCCACGTACGGATCGCGGCGATGACGGTCGGCGGGACGGCGCTGTGAGCGGCAAGCAATCGCGACCCGGCATCGACCTGGAGTTGACCGAGCGGGCCGTCGAGGCGGCGCTGGCCGCCGGCGCCGGCGATGCCGAAGCGTACGCGAGCGAGGCGAAGGGGCGCGAGGTGCGGGCCCACGCTGGAGCGGTGGAGAGCCTTACCGCGGCGATCCAGGTCGGGCTCGGCGTGCGGGCGTGGATCGGCGGGCGTGCGGGCTATGGATTTGGCACGGATCTCTCGCTGGCGGGAGTTGCCGCGATCGCGGCTCGGGCCGTCGAGGCGGCACGGGTGGCCGATGAGGATGAGTTCGCGGGCCCTCCCGAACCGGCCGGGGTGCCGCCGGAGGTCGCGGGGCTCGACGATCGATCGGTGGGCGAGTGGTCGAGCGCCGAGGTCACGGAGCTCGCGCTCGCCGTGGAGCGGACCGCGCTCGACGCCGATCCGCGCATCGCCGGCGTCGAGCAGGCTGTCTATGCCGACAGCGTCAGGACGGTTGCCGTGTCCGCGTCGACCGCCGTTTCGGGTTCGTTCACCGCTTCCACTTGCTACGCATACCTGCAGGCGCTTGCGGACAGCGGGGGAAGCCGGGAGACCGGTCTGGGATTCGGACTCGCGCGCGGTCCGGCCGATCTCGATCCCCGGGCAATCGGGTGCGAGGGGGCGGAGCGGGCGACGGCCATGATCGGTGCTTGCAAGCCCGGCTCCCGATCCTGTCCGGTGGTCCTCGATCCCACCGTGGCCGCGAGTTTCGTCGGGATCCTCGGCGGTGTCCTTGGTGCAGACGCGGTGCAGCGGGGACGCTCGCCGCTTGCGGACAGGATCGGCGACACCGTTGCCAGCGACGCCTTCGTCCTGCATGACGACGGACTCGTCCCAGACGGCTTTGCCTCCTCGCCGATCGATGACGAGGGCGTGCCGCGTCGCCGCACCGCGCTGATCGAGAACGGTGCCCTGAGGACCTACCTCTACGACACCTACACCGCCCGGCGTGGCGATACCGGATCGACCGGCAATGCCGGTCGATCCGGTTACCGCGCCCGCCCGTCTGTTTCCGCGTCCAACCTGATTGTCGCGCCGGGTTCGGCGAGCTTCGAGGAGCTTCTGGGAGAGACCGGAGACGGGGTCTACATCACGGATGTGGCAGGGCTTCATTCGGGCGTCAACCCGGTCTCCGGCGTCTTTTCGGTGGGTGCCTCGGGACGGGCGATCAGGAGCGGCGAGCTGGCCGAGCCGCTGCGCGAGTTCACGGTCGCCAGCGACCTGGTCTCGATGTTGCTGGCGGTCCGGGCCGCCGCAGCCGAGGCCCGGTGGGTTCCATTTGACGGCTCGATCAGCACGCCGGCATTGCTGATCGGCGAGATGACCGTCAGTGGGTCCTGACGCTACGGCCGGGCGCGCTGTTAGATTGCCGCCGACCTCAACGACGATGGAGGAGCTTCGACGTGACAAAGGCTGAGTTTCTGGACCGACTGGCAGCTGACGACCGGCTGGGCAGCAAGAAAGCCGCGAGCGACGCGGTTGACGCTGTACTCGACACCATCACCGCCACTCTGAGCAGCGGCGATGAAGTCAGCTTCACCGGCTTCGGCAAGTTCCATGTTGCCGAGCGGGGGCCTCGCCAGGGCGTCAATCCCCGCACCGGCGAACGGATCACGATTCCGGGTGGCAAAGTTCCCCGCTTCTCCGCCGGTTCGGCGCTGAAGGCGAAGGTCAAAGGCTGAGCAGTTCCTGAGACCGAGCCCGCAAGCGTTTCAGTCCGTCTCCTCGCGAGCGGGCGATGGCGAGGACGGTGAGGCCTTTCGCAGATCGGCTCGCGGCGCTCGTAGAGGAGCGCCGCAGCCAGATCTGCCTTGGTCTCGATCCTGATCCGGGAAAGCTCTCGCCGTCCGGCGAACCCAACGGTTCATCCGGATCGCACTCGACGTCTCGCATCGGCGTCTCGGATGACCCCGAGGAGTTAGCCGGTCGGGCGGTCATCGATCACTGCTCAGGCCTGATCGATGAGGCCGGTCCGGCGTGCGTCGCGGTCAAGTTCCAGCTGGCTTGCTTCGAGCGCTTGGGAGCTGTGGGCTGGGTCGTCTTGAATCATGTCTGCAAGCTGGCGCGGGAGGCAGGGCTGTTGACGATCGCCGACGGCAAGCGTGGCGATGTGCCCGGTTCCTCGGCGGCGTATGCCCAGGCGCTGGTCGGCGAAACACCGACCCCCTGGGGGTCGATCGCCGGCCTTGGAGTCGATGCATTCACTGTCAACCCGCTGCTTGGCCGTGATGCGCTGGAGCCGTTTGTCGAGGCTGCGGTCGCCGCCGGTGCGGGGATCTTTGCGCTGGTGCGAACCAGCAACCCGGGGGCCGCGGATCTCGAGGACCTGCCGACTCCGGAGGGGCCGCTGCATGAGCGGATCGCGGTTCTCGTCGACGGACTTGCGGAGCGCCTGATGGGGGGTGGAGAGCTCAGCGGCATGGGCGCCGTGGTTGGGGCGACCGAGCCGAGCCACATTGCAAGGCTGCGCGAGCTGATGCCGAGATCCATCTTCCTCATGCCCGGCGTCGGCGCTCAGGGTGGGCAGCCCGAGCTGCTTGGGGCAGCCTTTGCCCCCGGCCCGGCTTCCGGCATCGTCACCGTCTCGCGTGGGATCGCCGAGGATCCCGACCCTGCCGCCGCCGCGGAGCGCCTCCGGGAGACCATCTGGCGGATTTCAACCGCCTAGCCGGCGGGTGGCCGGATAGTGGATGCCCAGCCTCACAATCAGGCGAACGTGACATCCAGCATCTACGCTTTTCTGCGGCCTTCCGACCATTGGATTCCTCGATGACCAAGCGCTCGTCATCCGCGGCTCGAGTTCTGGCCGCCGCCGCTCTCGTCTGCGGGATCGTCGCCGTGATCGTCGTCGTCGCAACTTCGCTTGGCGGTGGCGATGGCCACGCCGGACATCGCTCACGGCCTGGGCATGTGACGAGGGGGAACCGCGACCTGCCACCGGTACCCGCTGCCTACGTGGTGCAGAACGGGGACACCCTGATCTCGATCGCTCACAAGACCGGCGTCTCGGTGGCTCGAATCCAGGCCCTGAACCCAAGTGTCGATCCACAGATCCTGATCTCCGGCCAGAAGCTGAAATTGCGATGAAGACGCGCCTCTGTGGCGCGATGCTGGCCGCCGCCGTCCTCGTGCCGGCCACGGCGACCCCGTCCTCCGCCGCCGGAGGACCGCCGCGGGTCGACGCTCGCGCCTGGGCGCTGATCGATGCGCGCACCGGTGACGTGCTGGTTTCCCACGCGGCGAGACATGCGCTGCCGATCGCCAGCACGACCAAGCTGATGACCGCGTACGTGGCACTGCGCGAGCTGCGCCTGAGGCGGATCGTGCGGGCGGCACCGTACTCACCGACATACGGCGAGTCCTTGCTGGGGTTGCGGCCGGGGCAGCGCATCAGCGTTCGGGACCTGCTCTACGGCCTGATCCTGCGCAGCGGCAACGACGCCGCCTATGACCTTGCCCGCGCCGCCGCCGGCTCGGAGGGGCGATTCGTACACCAGATGAACGCGTATGCGGCGGCGCTCGGACTAACCCGGACCCACTACGCGAACCCGATCGGGCTGGACCAGCGGGGGAACTACTCGAGCGCGCTGGACCTCGCCACGTTGACGCGGCGCCTACTGCAGATTCCCGTCTTCGCGAGGATCGCCGCCTCTCGCAACGCTGAGCTTCGAAGTGTCCATCCGCGGCGGCGGATCGCGACGCTCAACGAACTGCTGCGCATGGCTCCCTGGGTGACCGGGGTCAAGACCGGCCATACCTTTGGCGCGAGGTACGTGCTGGTCGGCTCCGGGCGTCGCCGGGGCGTGGCGCTGATCGCCGTTGTGATCGGCACCCCGACCGACGAGGAGCGCTTCGAGGACACGCTGCGGCTGCTCGAGTACGGCTTTTCCCTCTACCGGCGACACGTGCCGGTTCGGGCCGGCGAGGAGCTGGCGGACCCGTCGATTCGCTACGCCGGCGGCAGGCTGCCGCTTCGCGCGGCTCGCGCGGTGGCGATCGGTGTCCGGCATGGAGATCGTTTGAGCGTCTCCGTGAGGGCACCTCATGAGGTTGCCGGGCCGATTCCGCGTGGCAGTCGGCTTGGGCGGGCCGTCGTTCTCGTCAACGGCCTCCGGGTGGGGCGGGTCCCGCTGCTTGCGAGCCGGCATGTCCCCAAGGCGGGCGCATTCGATCGCCTCCGGACTCTGCTCGGCGGCACCGGGATGCTGGTCGCGCTGGCTCTGTTCGTGATACTGATTGCGGCCGTCCTCCTATGGCGTTTGATGCGTCAAGGGGTAAGAGAGCATGAGATGGTGAGTCGGGATGAGAGGCAAGCCGTGCGTCATCCACGCCGCGAAGGGGGTGCGGCCAAATGATCCTCACCGTGACCCTGAATGCGGCGATCGACCGCACCGTCGCCGTGCCGAACTTCCGCCTCGGTCACCGGCACCGATCGGTTGAGAGCCGCACCGTCCCCGGCGGCAAGGGAATCAATATCGCCCGCGCTCTGCGCCTGCTCGGGCGCCCGGTCATCGCCACCGGGTTTGCCGGGGGGCCGACCGGGAACCGCGTGCTCGAGCAGTTGCGCCAGGAGGCGGTCCTGACCGATTTCACCCGGATCGCGGGAGAAACGCGGATCAACCTGGCGGTTGTCGATCCGACCTCCGGCGAGCAGACTGAGATCAACGAGCGCGGCCCGCCGGTCAGCCCGGAGGAGGTTGAGCGCTTCGTCAAACGCCTCGTCTACCTGGCCGGCGGAGCCAGCATTTGCGTGCTGGCGGGAAGCCTTCCTCCGGGCGCCGCCCCGGATCTCTACGCGCGCCTCGTCAAGGATCTCCGCGAACGCGATGTGACGGTGATCCTGGACGCTGAGGGGGAGCCGATGGTGGCCGGGTTGAGAGCCGGAGCTTCGGTCGTAACCCCGAACGAGCGGGAGGCCGAGGAGCTGGTCGGCCAGGAGTTCGCCGATCGCGGCGACCTCGTCCACGGCCTTGCGGAGTTGGTCCGCCTCGGCGCGGGCGAGGCCGTCATCACCCTGCCGGAAGGATGCGTCGCGGTGGTCGGCGAGGGCGCGGACCGGCGCTTCCTCGAGGTTCAGACCCGGTCGCTCGAGCCGGTGTCCACGGTGGGTTCAGGCGATGCCTTCCTCGCCGGTTACGTCGCCGCCCGTCACGATGGCCGATCCCCTGAGGAGTGTCTCGCCTTTGGCGTTGCATGCGGGGCGGAGTCGACGCAGCACTTCGGCGCCGGCACCGTCGATCGCTATCAGGTCGAGCGGCTCCTCGATGGGGTCAAGGTGCATGGCCTGGAGGTCCCCGCCGAAGTGTAGGCTGACTGTTTCACGCAGCCACCCTGGAGGACCAATTGGAGATAGATATCGGTCGGGGCAAGAAAGGGCGGCGCGCTTACGGATTCGACGACATCGCGATCGTCCCGTCGCGCCGCACCCGCGATCCCGACGACATAGACATCAGCTGGACGCTCGGCCCCTACCGATTCGAGCTGCCCCTGGTCGCCTCGGCGATGGACGGCGTCGTCAGCCCTGATACGGCCGCCCTGGTCAATGAGCTCGGTGGTTTGGGGGTGCTCAACCTGGAGGGAATCTGGACCCGGTTCGAGAACGCCGAGGAGCAGTTGGAGAAGATCGCGGCCGCTCCCAAGGACCTTGCCACCCGCACCATGCAGGAGATCTACGCCGAGCCGGTCAAGCCGGAGCTGATCGGCCAGAGGATCGCCGAGATCAAGCAGAAAGGCGCCGTCGCCTGTGGTTCGCTCACCCCCCAGAAGGTGCGCGAGCACTACGAGATCGCGGTAGAGGCCGGGATCGACATCCTTGTAATCCAGGGAACCGTGATCTCGGCAGAACACGTCTCGACCACGGTTGAGCCGCTCAACCTGAAGGAGTTCATCGCCGAAGTCCCCGTGCCGACCGTCGTTGGCGGCTGTGCCTCCTACTCAACCGGCTTGCACCTGATGCGGACCGGCGCGGTTGGGGTGTTGGTCGGGGTCGGCCCCGGTGCCGCCTGCACGACACGCGGAGTGCTGGGGATCGGCGTCCCGCAGGCGACCGCGATCGCCGATGTCGCCGCCGCGCGCGCCCAGCACATGCTGGAGACCGGCGAGTACGTCAACGTCATCGCCGACGGGGGCATGCGCACCGGCGGCGACGTCTCCAAGGCGATCGCCTGCGGAGCCGACGCGGTGATGGTCGGGTCCCCGCTGGCCCGGGCCAAGGAGGCTCCTGGCCGCGGCTTTCACTGGGGCATGGCCACCTTCCATCCATCCCTGCCGCGAGGCACGCGGGTTTCGACCAAGCAGGACGGGACCATGGAGGAGATCCTGCTTGGCCCCGCTCAGGACAACGATGGCACCTTCAACCTGATGGGCGCGCTGCGGACGTCGATGGCCACGTGTGGTTACGAGGACATTCGTTCCTTCCAGCGGGCCGAGGTGATGGTCGCGCCGGCGCTGCAGAGCGAGGGGAAGAAGCTGCAGAACGAGCAGGCCGTGGGCATGGGCTCGAACGGACGGGCGGCGGTTTCGGCCGGTGTTGGAGTCGCCGACGATTGAGGCCGGCGCCACCCCGGCGCCGGCTCAGGCCTCCGAGGAGGTTCTAGTCCTCGACTTCGGGGGGCAGTACTCCCAGCTGATCGCAAGGAGGATTCGCGAATGCGGCGTCTTCGCCGAGCTGCTTCCCGCGACCACCTCGGTTGAGACGATCCGGGAGCGGGCCCCCAAGGGCCTCGTTCTCTCGGGCGGGCCGGCGTCCGTCTATGAGGAGGGGGCGCCCCCCTTTCCGACCCAGCTGCTCGAGCTCGAGATCCCGATTCTGGGCATCTGCTACGGAATGCAGGCAATGGTTCAGGCGCTGGGCGGCAGGGTCGAGGCGGCGGAGTCGGGTGAGTTCGGGCGCACCGATCTGACCCTGCGCGACAGCGGCGGGCGGCTGCTGGCGGGTCTGCCCGAGGAGCAGCATTGCTGGATGAGTCACCGCGACGTGGTCCTCGAGCCGCCGGAGGGATTCGCGGCGCTTGCCTCGAGCCCCGGTTCGCCCGTTGCCGCCTGCGAGTTACCCGAGCGCGGCCTCTACGGCATCCAGTTCCACCCCGAGGTCGTTCACACCCCGTACGGGACGGAGATCCTCACTCGCTTCCTGCGCGAGATCGCCGGTTGCGAACGCGACTGGTCGCCGCAGTCGGTGATCGCCGAACAGGTGGCGAAGGTGCAGGCTCAGGTCGGCGAGGGTCGCGTGATCTGCGGCCTATCCGGTGGGGTCGATTCATCGGTCGCGGCTCTGCTCGTCCACCGGGCCGTGGGGGAGAGGTTGACCTGCGTCTTCGTCGATCACGGGCTGATGCGCCTCAACGAGGGCGAGCAGGTGGTGGAGGCCTTCCAGCAGTTCGGCATTCCGCTGATTCACGTCGACGCCGAGGAGCGCTTCCTGGCGAAGCTCGCCGGCGTCGAGGATCCGGAGCGCAAGCGGAAGATCATCGGCGAGGAGTTCATCCGCGTCTTCGAGGAGGAGGCGGCGAGGCTGCAGGATGTCGGCTACCTGGTTCAGGGCACGCTGTACTCGGACGTGATCGAGTCGGGGGGCAGCGACCACGCGGCGACGATCAAGTCCCACCACAACGTCGGTGGCCTGCCTGAGGAGCTCGACTTCGAGCTGGTCGAGCCGTTGCGGATGCTCTTCAAGGACGAGGTGCGGGCCGTCGGCGCCGAGCTCGGCTTGCCCGACCGGATGGTCTGGCGCCAGCCCTTTCCCGGCCCGGGCCTCGCGATACGCATCGTCGGCGGGGAGGTCACCAGGGAGCGTCTCGACATCCTCCGCGCGGCCGACGCCATCCTGCAGGAGGAGATCCGCGCGGCGGAGCTCTACCGGCAACTCTGGCAGTCGTTCTGCGTCCTGCCGGTCGTGCGCTCGGTCGGCGTTCAGGGGGACGGTCGGACCTACGCCTACCCGATCGTGATCCGCGCCGTCACCTCCGACGACGCGATGACGGCTGACTGGGCACGCCTTCCCTACGACCTGCTGGAGCGCGTCTCCAACCGGATCATCAACGAGATCCGCGACGTCAACCGCGTCGCCCTCGATATCTCCTCCAAGCCGCCGGCCACGATCGAGTGGGAGTAGGGCCCATCCCGGTAGGGGTGGAACGTCTTGTACTTTTTCGTCGAGCGCAGCGGGCGCCAGCGCATCCCCAATACACCGAAAAAGTTAAGTGGAACCCCTACCGGGATGGGCCCTGAGCCCGGCCCGTCGCGCCCGGACGTGCGATGCCGTCCTTTGCCGTCTCGATAGCGATCCTCAGCCTTGTGCAAGCGGGGCTCGTTGTGCTGCCGCGGCCGCGGCGGTTCCCATGGCTTGACGCCTTCCGCAGTCCCTGGTGGGCGCTGGTGCCGGCGCTCTCGATTGCCGTGGTGATTGGGATCGTCGCCCTGTGGGGGGAATCGGCGTCGGTGCTTTCCTGGCTGGCGCTGGTGGCGGTGCCGCCGCTCGCGGTGCTGTCTCTCGGCTGGCTCTTGCGCGGCAGCAGCCCGCGATGGGCGGTGGCCGTCCCGCCCCTCTTTGCGCTGGCCTGGGCCTCGCCCTCCTCGCTTCCCGGTGAAGCTGCCGCCACAGCGCTGACGGCCCTCGGCTGCGTCACCCTCGGTTGGTTGCTGGTCTCGGTCGTGCCCGCGTTCTGGTTGAAGCTCGGCATCTACGCGATGGCCGTCGTCGACACCTGGTTGGTTGCCTCAAGCCTCCTGCAGGGCCCCAACGCCGTGCTCAGCGCCGCGGCTCCAGGTGGGCTCCCCCGCCTTCAGGTCGTTCACTTCGGCTCCGCACAGATGGGCTTCGGCGATTTCTTCGTCGCCGCGACCCTTGGTGCCCTGCTGGCGCGATCGCGGCGGCTGCAGATGAGAGGAGCTGTGCTGGTCGCGGTCCTGGGGCTCGCCTTCGACCTGCTCTTCTTCGCCGTCGACACGCTGCCGGCGACCGTCCCGGTCGCCGTGGCGCTGGCTCTGCTGGAGCTCTCATCGCGTGTGCGCCCGCGCTGTGGGCCGACTTCGTGAGGGACGAGTCTCGCCTCCGGCTACCCGTTCGAATTCGAAGTTATCCGCTGAGCCGGCGCGCCGCGATGAGCACCGGGGCGCCATGCCCGGTTGCTACGGTGGCGCCGCAATGCGGCGGTTGCGAGACAGCATCACCTACCCGGCTCGACGCTGGCCGCGGCTCTTCGCCGTGACGCTCGCCGGCCTTGCCGCAATCGTTGCCCTGATTGCCCTGGCCAACGCCTACATACTGCTGAACGTTGGCGGCGACTCGACCGCCAGCGTCGCCGACGCACCGCACGCCGAGGTTGCGATCGTCCCCGGCGCCCTGGTCAACCCCGATGGGACGATGAGCGTGATGCTCGCCGACAGGGTGCGCCGGGCGCTGGCGCTATGGCGCGCCGGCAAGGTCGATCGCATCCTCGTCTCAGGCGATCACGGCACCTGGTCCTACGACGAGCCCGACACGATGCGCAAGGCTCTCGTGCGAGGCGGCGTGCCGGGCAGGGACGTCTTTGAGGATCACGCCGGCTTCGACACCTGGGCGACGATGCAGCGCGCACGCACGGTGTTCGGAGTACGCAGCGCGATCGTCGTCACCCAGGGCTTTCATATGCCGCGGGCGCTCTACCTGGCGCATGCGGCCGGTCTCGATGCCACCGGCCTCACGGCCGACCTGCATTCGTACGGGTTGCAGGGGGTCAAGAGCAACGCGCGCGAGGTGCTCTCCCGCGTCAAGGCGCTCGTCGACACAACGCTCGAGACGGCCGCGATCGGGGGCCCGCGAATCCCCATCACCGGCGACGGCCGCGCGAGCTGGGGGCCGGCTCCACCTCCCGGCACGCCTCCGGCCGGCTCTCCTACGGCCGCGGACCGCGGCCCGGCCTCAGGAGTAGGCGTCCCAGCGCGTTAGGTAGGGGAGGGGATCGATCGGGCTGCCCCCCTCGTACCAGCCGGGACTCGTCCACATCTCGAAATGGAGGTGGCAGGCGGTGGCGTCTCCGGTCTGGCCGACTAGGCCGATCGGCTGCCCGGTGCGAACCGGCATGCCCGTTTTCAGCAACGACGGCTGGAGGAGGTGCATGTAGGCCATGTCGAAACCGGTTCCCATGCCGTCGATGACGATGTAGTTGCCCGCGTTGGCCTCGAAGCCCGAGTACTGGACAGTGCCCCCGCGAGCGGCGACGATCGGCACGCCACAGGCGGTCATGATGTCCTGTCCCTGGTGTGTGTGGCCCGCCCGCGGGGCACCGAAGCGGGCGTCGGGGCCGCCGAAGTCATGCGCACCGAGCACCGGAAACGCGTAGCGGTAGAAGTCGAAATTGAGGCTGGGTTCTTCGGGTGCTTCGGCGGTGCGGCTGCGCCGGGCCAGGGGTGCGGTGCTCTGTGGCCCGATCTGGAAGTGGTAGCGGCCGTTGGGGGCGGGGCGGCCGCTGGTCGCAGTTCCGTCCCAGCGGACTTCGTTGCTGACGTTGGGGGCCGCATCGTTGCGGTAGAAGGTCTTGACGATTTCGCCGGCGGCGTTGACGACATCGATCTGCAAATCGTTCTGTGGCTGGGTGCTTCCGATCGTGTAGGTCAACCGCGGATAGCGGGCGCCGTAATAGAAGGACCTGCGGGGTGACGTGCGAGCTGAGAGTACGGTCAGTTCACCGGCGCTCGGTTCCAATGCCGGTGGAGTGCCGGTCGGACTCGGCGGGGGAGGCGGGCTGCCTCCGGGGGTGGGCGCTCCGCCGGTCGCAGCCGAGGCCGTTCCCGCGCAGGCGAGGAGAAGCGCTACTGCGCCTGTCGCGACTCTTACGGCCAACCAAGGCCTGCTGTCGTTGCTTCTCGGTGCCACCCGCTCCCTCTTTCGATCGCCTACGGAGTTAGCTGTCGGGCTCGCGCTGAAAGAGATGCGCTACGGATCGTTTTCGTCCGATTCGCCCCCGGGACCTGCAAGGGTCCCTGCGGTTCCTCCGCTCCCGACCGGTTGCCCGGTTGGGATTAGGCATTGCGGCGCGGCAGTATATAGGCGGGGACGGCTATCATCCTGCGGCCGCGCTGGGTTGCCCGCGCGGTTTTTGCGCGATGAAGACCTACGTAGCCACACCTGCCGACCGCCAGCGCGACTGGTATGTCGTCGACGCCGAGGGCCAGACCCTCGGTCGTCTGGCGACGCGGATCGCCGATGCCCTGCGCGGGAAGCGCAAGCCGCAGTACACGCCCCACATCGACACGGGCGACTTCGTGGTGGTCGTCAACGCCGAGAAGATTCACGTGACCGGCAAAAAGCTGGAGCAGAAGCGCTACTGGCGGCACAGCGGTTACCCGGGCGGGATCAAGTCCCGAACCCTGGCGGAGATGCTCGAGCGCCGGCCCGAGGAGGTGATCCGCAAGGCGGTGAAGGGCATGTTGCCCCGCAACCGTCTCGCGCGGCGGCAGATCACGAAGCTGAAGGTCTACGCTGGGCCGGAGCACCCGCACGCAGCACAGAAGCCGAAACCAATGGAGATCAAGTAATGGCCGAGGACGAGCAGCAGAACGAGACGACCGAGCCCCAAGGCGAGGACACCAGCGGTTCGACCGCGGGTTCTGCCGCCGGGGAGGAGTCCCCGTCCTCGCAGGCCGCGGGAGACGACACCACCCCGACGCCGCCCGCGGCAGATGCGCCTGAGCCGGCGGAAGATGTTCCCGCTGAGCCGGTCCCAGCCGCTTCCGAGCAGGAGGAGCTCGAGCCCGCGGAGTCCGCGGCCGAGGGTGCCGACGAGGCGGTTGACGACGCCGTGCCCGCTCCGACGGCCGACCAAAAGGGCGCCGAGCGAAAGAAGCCCGATGCGATTCCGGGCGCCGACCTGGAGCCGATCACGGTTGAGAACGTCGAGCAGCTCAGCACTGAGGAGCGTGCGCGGCGCGAAGCCGAAGAGGAGGAGAAGGCAAGCCGCGAGGCGGCACTGACCGCCGATTCCGAGGAGGAGCCGAGCGCCGCAAGCCGTGCTCCCGCCAAGATTGACAGTGGCGCCCGTTTTCTCGCCACCGGCAAACGCAAGCGGTCGATCGCACGCGTGATCCTGCTTCCGGGCAGCGGCCAGATCGAGATCAACAAGCGCCCGCTGGAGGAGTTCTTTCCACGCCCCTTGCACCAGACCATAGCCCGGCAGCCGCTGGCCATCACGGGGTACGAGGAAAACGTCGATGTGCGCGTTCGGGTTCATGGCGGCGGAGTAAGCGGCCAGGCGGGCGCGGTTCGACACGGGATCGCGCGTGCGTTGATCGAAGTCGATCCGGAGCTTCGGGGCGAGCTCAAGCGGCGCGGCTTCCTGACACGCGATGCGCGGGTCAAGGAGCGTCGCAAGGCTGGCTTGAAGAAGGCTCGCAAGCGGCCGCAGTTCAGCAAGCGCTGACCGAGGACCCATGACGGCGGCGCGCAAGCTGTTCGGCACCGACGGCGTTCGGGGCGAGGCGAGCACGTTCCTTACCGCGGAGCTGGCCACATCGCTTGGCAGGGCGGCGGTCGCGGCGCTCGACGTCGAGCGGCCCCAGGTGCTGATCGTTCGCGATACCCGCGAGTCGGGCCCGATGCTCGAAGCGGCTCTGGCGGCGGGGATTGCCGCCGCCGGCGGGGACGCTCTCCTGGGTGGGATCCTGCCGACTCCCGCCGCCGCGGTTCTCGTTCGCCGCCTTGGGCTCGATCTCGCCGCGGTCGTCTCCGCGTCTCACAACCCCTACCGCGACAACGGCATCAAGTTCTTCAGTCGCGGGGGAACCAAGCTCGACGATGCGGCGGAGGCGGCGATCGAGTCGCTCATGTCAAGCGACGCCGGCGCCGCGGCGCCGGGCGGGATTCGCGATCTGAACGGGGGCCTTGAGGACTACCTTCGTGCCCTCGAGGCGGCCTTTCCGCTCGACCTTTCCGGCACCAGGATTGCGCTCGATTGCGCCAACGGCGCAACCCATCGTGCAGCCCCCGCGATCTTCGAACGGCTCGGCGCCGATGTGGACGCGATTGCCGCTGAACCCGATGGCCGCAACATCAACGACGACTGCGGCTCAACGCACCTGGAGAATCTCGCCACCCATATCGCGGGCTCGGGCGCGGCGATCGGCTTCGCGTTCGACGGTGACGGCGATCGTGTACTCGCGGTCGACGCCGCCGGTCGCAGTCACGATGGCGACGAGCTGATCGCGCTGATCGCCCGTGGCATGGCGCGTCGCAAGGAACTCGACGGCGGCGTCGCCGTGACCGTGATGAGCAACTACGGCTTCCACCAGGCAATGGCGGCGGAGGGGATCGACGTCGCGGTTGCGGATGTCGGCGATCGCTACGTGCTGGACGAGCTGCGGCGCCGCGAATGGTCGCTGGGAGGCGAGCAGTCAGGCCACATCATCGACACGCGCTTCGTCGCGACCGGCGACGGGATTGCCGCTGCCCTGATGGCGATGCGGGAGCTCGGCGGCCGCGACCTCACCGGCCTGACGGCGATGGAGAAGCTCCCACAGACCCTTGTCAACGTCCGCGTCGCCGACCGGGACGCGCTTGCGAGCGCGGATGCCGTTTGGCAGGCGGTTGAAAGGGAGGAAGCGGATCTGGGCGGCCGCGGCCGCATCCTCCTGCGGCCCTCCGGGACGGAGCCGGTCGTCCGCGTGATGGTTGAGGCGCCCACCGCCGAGGAGGCCGACGCGATCTGCGAGCGGCTTTCCAGGGATGTCGAGCAGGCGCTGGGCGGTCATTCATCGCCGAAGGCGCAGCGGGCAGTGGGCTAGCTATCGAGGTTCATGGCCGTGCGGCACAGGCTGGGCGCTGGTTCTGAGCGTCGCCTCTACCCTGTACAGCCTGATATGTGTGGAATCGTCGGATATGTCGGGGGTCGTCCCTGTCGCGAGATTCTCGTCGCCGGCCTCGAGAAGCTCGAGTACCGCGGCTACGACTCGGCTGGGGTTTCGGTGATCGAGGATGGCCGGATCGACAGCGTTCGCGCGGTCGGCAACCTGGCCAACCTGCGTGTCGCTGTCGAGCAGCATGCGGCGAGCGGTGGCGGCGTCGCCGTCGCCGCTCCACCCGCAACCACCGGTGTCGCCCATACGCGCTGGGCCACACATGGACGCGTTACCGAGGAGAACGCCCACCCGCACGGCGATTGCTCGGACCGCATCCACATCGTTCTCAACGGCATAGTCGAGAACCATGCCCGGCTGCGGCGCGGGCTTGCCGGGGAAGGACACAGCTTCAGATCCGAAACGGACGCCGAGATCGTTGCCCACCTGATCGAGAGCAACTACGACGGCGATCTCACCGAGGCGGTGCGAGCGACCTTTGCCGAACTGCGAGGGCACTACGCATTCGTTGCCATGCACGCGGACGAGCCCGGGCTGCTGGTCGGTGCGCGCAAGGAGTGCCCGCTGGTGATCGGCCTTGGGGATGGCGAGACTTTCCTGGCCTCGGCGATCCCGGCCTTCCTTGCCGAGACGCGTGAAGCACTGATGATCGAAAACGACGAGATCGCAACGGTCGATGCCTCCGGCGCGCGAATCACCGACGCGGCAGGCGATCCGGTGCATCGCGACGCGGAAAGTGTGGAATGGGACGCCGCCGCGGCCGAGAAAGGCGGTTATGAGACGTTCATGCTCAAGGAGATCCATGAGCAGGCCGACGCCGTCGCCGAGACGATCGCCGATCGGCTGCTGACGGACGAGGGGGTGGACCTTTCGGATGTCGATCTCGATGACGCCTTCCTGGTGGATCTGAAACGGATTGTGATCGTCGCCTGTGGCACCTCCTACCACGCCGGCCTGGTCGGTCGGTATGCGATCGAGGAGTGGGCGCGGGTGCCGGTCGAGATGGACATCGCATCCGAGTACCGCTATCGCAATCCGGTGATCGGTCCGAACGACCTGGTTATCGGGATCACCCAGTCGGGGGAGACGGCTGACACGCTGGCGGCCATGCGCCTGGCGCGGGAGCACGGCGCGAAGGTGCTCGCGATCACCAACATCATGGGCAGCCAGGCAACCCGCGATGCCGACGCCGTTCTCTACACCCGCGCCGGGCTGGAGATCGGGGTGGCCGCGACGAAGACCTTCGTTGCCCAGATGGCGGCGATGTACTTGATCGGTTTGAGGCTGGCAGAGCTGCGGGGCACGCTGGACGGCGCGCGGCTGGGGGAGCTGGTTTGCGAGATGAAGGCCCTGCCTTCGAAGATCGAGGCGACGCTTGAGGAGACGGAGGCTGCGGTGGAGGAGGTTGCCGCGGCGCATGCGAAGCAACAGTTCTTCCTCTACCTCGGTCGCCACATCGGCCTTCCGGTATGTCTCGAGGGGGCGCTGAAGCTGAAGGAGATCTCCTACATCCCGACCGACGCCTACGCGGCCGGCGAGATGAAGCACGGGCCGATTGCGCTGCTGGACGAGTCGACTCCGGTCATCTGCGTTGCGACCGAGAGTCCGGTCCTCGGCAAGATTCTCTCCAACGTGGAAGAGGTACGGGCCCGCGGCGCCGAAACGATCGCCATTGCGACCGAGGGATGCGAGCGGGTCACCGAGGTCGCGGACCAGACGATCATGGTTGCGCGCACGGACTGGATCCTGCAGCCGATCGTTGCGATCGTGCCTCTCCAGCTCCTCGCCTACGACATCGCCCGCGCTCGCGGGCTCAACGTCGACCAGCCGCGCAACCTCGCGAAGACCGTCACCGTCGAGTGATCGCGGATAGGATGCCGCGGGGATGAAGCTTCGCGTCACCTTCTCGCTGATCGCCGCGCTTGGGGCTCTCCTGCTTGGGGTCGCGGGTTGCGGTGGTGGCTCTTCCTCCGCGGGCCCGGCGAGCTTCGCGCCGGCCAAATCGCCTGTCTTCATCGAAGGGGTCATCCGACCCTCCGGCGAACTGAAGGCGAACGTCGATCGGGTCGTCGAAAAGATCGCGGGCATCGAAAACCTCGGCGACTTCCTGATCGAAAAAGCCGAGGCCTCGTTCAAGGAACAGGGCGAATCGTTCGATTACGCGACTGAAGTGGAACCCTGGCTCGGGGAAGAAGCTGGGGTATTCCTCGGTGGGTTCGATGGCAACAACTTCTCCGAGGTCGGGGTCGGTGTGCAGGTCACCGATGCCGGGGCCGCGCAGCACTTCATCGACGAACGGGCCAAGTCGAACAGCGGTCAGCCCCTTGAGACCCGTTCGTATCAGGGGGTGGAATACAAGGTCGATCCCTCTGACGACACCTCGCTCGGAGTCGTTGGGGACTTCGTCGTCTTCGGTCAGAACGAGCAGGCATTCAAGGATGCCGTGAACGCCTCCAGCGGTGAATCCCTTGCCGACGAAGAACGCTTCTCCAACGCAATCGCCGGCGCCACCGACGGCAGCCTCGCGAATGTCTACGTTGATATCGGCCGGCTGATCGATGAATCGGGCGGGAAGATCGAACCCGAGGCCCGCAAGATCCT
>JBAVGD010000387.1:0-1624 GCA_049684635.1 Solirubrobacterales bacterium
CGCCGCCAGCGTTCGTCCTGAGCCAGGATCAAACTCTCCGTGAAAGGTACTTCTACACAGAGATTGCCATGCGTGGATGGTTGCCCGGTACACAAGCAGGGCAACCGGCATGACGGTAAATCAGACCGCTCGGCACGCTGACGAGCCGAGCGGATCGGGCTCAAACAATCCACAGGCCATTTCGGCCTGCGGAGTGCACGCTGCTCAGTTTTCAAAGACCGCTGCGCCTCGCGACGGGACTCGCCGCCTTTCACGCACGGGACTGGCACCGAGCCAATCCCGGAAGGACGCGGGAGTATAGCGCTGTGCGGGAGCTTTGCCTAGAGCCGTGATGCGCCGCCGGGCGTGCCCGAGGGCTCCCGTCGCACGCTTGGGCTAATCGAGGGCCCGCAGGCGGCGGAACCGTCGCTTGCCAACCTGAAGGACCCCGCCGGCCAAACGGCTTGCATCGATGTCCAACTCCTCCCCTCCGAGCGCCTCCCCATCGAGCTTGACGCCTCCCTGCCTGAGCAGGCGCCGTGCTTCACCCGAGCTCATCTGAAAAGCCTCTCCCAGCAGGCGAGGCAGGTGGACCCGTTCGCCCACGCCGTCCACGAAGGGGGCGAGCTCCACCTCTTCGATCTCATCCGGCAGCTCGTGGCGAACGAAGAGTCGGTTGAAGTCCTCCTCCGCGGCCGTCGCCTCCTCGACCCCGTAAAACCGCTCGACGATTCGCCGTGCCAGCCGGCGCTTCGCCTCGTTGGGCGGCCCACCCGGCACGTCTTCTCCGAGCAGCAGCCGGTAGTACTCGGCCATTGCCGAATCGGGCACCCTCATCAACTTCCCAAACATCTGGTCCGGCTCGTCCGTGACGCCGACGTAGTTGCCGAGCGACTTGCTCATCTTTTCCGTGCCGTCGATCCCGACGAGAATCGGCATCGTCATGATCGACTGGGGACGCTGGCCAAAAGCGCCTTGGATATCACGGCCGAAGAGGAGATTGAACTTCTGGTCGGTCCCACCGATCTCCAGGTCCGCCTCCACGGCAACCGAGTCGTATCCCTGCAGCAGCGGGTAGAGGAGCTCCAGCGCGGCGATCGGCGCACCTGCCGCCAGTCGCTTTTGAAAGTCGTCCCGCTCGAGCAGGCGCGCCACCGTGGTGGTAGCGAGGAGGCCAAGCAGTCCCTGCGCATCCATCTGCAACCACTCGCTGTTGAAGCGAACCTCGGTCCGCTCCCGGTTGAGGACCTTGAAGGCCTGCTCCTGGTAGGTGGCGGCGTTGGCCTCGATCTCATCCGTCGAAGGCAGTGGCCGCTGAGCGGAACGGCCGCTCGGATCGCCGATCCGAGCGGTGAAGTCGCCGATGATCAGCACAACCGCGTGGCCGGCCTCCTGAAACTCGCGCAGCTTCTCCAGAACGACCGTGTGACCCAGGTGGATGTCGGCGGTGGTGGGGTCGATTCCCAGCTTGACGCGGATTGGACGGCCGGCCGCCAGCTGTTCGTCGAGTGCGCCGGCGGGCAGCACATCGACCGCGTTTCGCGTCAGGTCCAGCATCTCGCCAATGCTAGACTGCCGCCTCCGCTCGGCGGGCCGCGCCTGCCAGGTGTGAGATCTCAATGGCGGCCTCTGGAACAAAGCCCCG
>JBAVGD010000388.1:0-9860 GCA_049684635.1 Solirubrobacterales bacterium
GTAATCAACGAGCCCGAGCGTTCGGCCGCCTCGACAACAACGGTCATCCCCGCCAGAGCCGCCATGATCCGGTTGCGCGCGGGGAACGTCCATCGCCAGGCGCCTGTCCCCGGTGGCAGCTCCGAGAGCACGATGCCGCTCTCGCATATCTGCCGCCAGAGCGATCGGTGAGCGGCGGGGTACGCGACATCCGCCCCGCAGCCCAGCACCGCGCAGGTCAGCCCGCCGTCAAGCGCACCCCGGTGGGCACAGCCGTCGATGCCAAAGGCAAGGCCGCTGATCACAACCAGGCCGGCGGCCGACAGGTCACGCCCGAGCGTTCGGGCGACCTCGCGCCCGTAGGTGCTTGCCCGCCGCGAACCGACGATCGTCACGGCTCCGTCCGGCGTCAGCTTCTCCAAGAGGCCCGGATCACCCCTGCCGATCAGCGCCTGGGGCGCATCGGCGGCGTCACGCAGCCCGACTGGATAGAGCGGGTCGTGCAGGCAGCATCCCCAGCACCCCGCCGCCGCCAGGTCCTCCTCGAGCCGGCTGTCGGACGGGGCGGCCACGCGCTCGAGGATTCGGCCCGCCACCTTTGGCGCCGCAACCGCCGCCAGGTCCTCGCTGGAAAGCCGCAGGAGCTCCGGCGAGCGCGAACCGGGGGCGGCGGTGGAGATCTTCTCGATGTAGGGCGCGAGCTCGGCAAGCAGACGGGCCCGGCGCAGGCACGCCGGACATGCGTGGGGGACGCTCACGAGTCCCTCCTCCTCAGCTGCAAAGCCTGTGCCATCTGCTCACGCCCGATCGTGCTGGCGTCCGCCAGATCGGCGACCGTACGGGCCAGACGTAGCACCCGGTCGTATGCGCGCCCGCTCAGTCGGCGGCGGGCATAAGCCTCGACCAGGAGGGCCGCGGCATCGTCGGCGAGGGTGCAGTCACGCGCCTCGAACGGTGTCATTTCGGCATTGCATCGGCCCGGTCCGAGGCGCGACTCCTGGTGGTTTCGCGCCGCCGCAACCCGCTCGCGAACCACGGCAGAGCCCTCACCGGGACCCCCCGCGATCTCCTCGGCGCTCGGCTGGCGAACCGCAGCGAGGATGTCGATGCGATCAGCCAGGGCCCCGCTCAACCTGCTCTGGTAGCGGCGTACCGCGAGCGGCGCGCACTCGCACTGCGAGTCAGCCTCGCCCCTGCCGCATGGACACGGATTTGCCGCCGCAACCAGCGCGAATCGGCAGGGCAGTCGCAGACCTCCACCTGCCCGCGCGATCGAAACCCAGCCGCTCTCCAGGGGCGCTCGCAGCGCCTCCAGGGCATCACGACGAAACTCGCAAAGCTCGTCGAGGAAGAGCACCCCGCGATGCGCAAGGGTGACCTCCCCCGGCCCGGGCGGGTTACCACCGCCGACCAGCCCGGCCGGGCTCACCGTGTGATGGGGAGAGCGAAAGGGCCGCCCACCGGTTGGGTGCGCGCTCAAGCGGCCACAGGCACTGGCGATCCGGGCCACCTCGAGTGCCTCCGTCGACGCAAGAGGCGGCAGGATCGACGGCAGGCGGCTCGCCGCCAGCGACTTGCCCGCGCCGGGAGGCCCGATCATCAGCAGGCTGTGTCCACCGGCGGCAGCCACCTCCAACGCATAGCGAAGGTGGCGCTGACCGCGTAGGTCAGCCAGATCAGGACCACCGGGAATCGGCGTGAGGGGCAACTCCATTGGCTCGGGCCGCTCAGGCCTCCAATCGCCGCCGGCCAGAGTGGAGACCTGCGCAAGGCTCTCGACGGGCAGCACCTCGATGCCGCCCGCAAGCGCGGCCTCCGGCCCGTTCTGGATCGGCACGATGATCGCTTCGGCGCCGTGCCGGCGCGCGGCCTCGGCCACCGCCAGAACGCCGGAGACAGGGCGCACCGACCCGTCAAGCGCCAACTCGCCGACCATTGCCAGGCGGGGCAGTGCATCCCAGTTCAACTGACCGGAGGCCGCCAGCAGCGCTACGGCGATCGGCAGGTCCAGGCCCGGACCGGCCTTGCGCAGGCTGGCCGGGGCCAGGTTGGCGACGATGCGCCGCAGTGGAAATTCGAACCGGCAGTTGACCAGCGCCGCGCGCACCCGCTCGCGGGCCTCCCTGACCGCGGCATCCGGAAGGCCGACAACCGAGAAGGCGGGCAGCCCACGGTGGACGTCGACCTCGACGCGTACCGGACGGGCCTCCAGTCCGTCGAGGGTAAAGGTCTGCACCGTTGCGAGCACAGCGACGACCGTAGGCAACCGCATTTCGCGTGTGGCGCGCCGGATGTCAGAGATTCGCCACTTCTGACGCGCCACAAGCGAACAGATTCGGCCTAGGTTCAACTCGATGACGGCGAGCCGGCAGAGACTCGGACAAACCGCCGAGGATCTTGTCGCCACGCGACTGGTTGCGGCAGGCTGGCGAATCCTCGAGCGCAACTCCCGCACCCGCTACGGCGAGCTTGACATCGTCGCGGTCGACGGCAGCTGCCTCGTCTTCGTAGAGGTCAAGGCCGGCCGCGAGGGATCCACTCTGGGCCCGCAGCGCCCGGTGCTTGCCGTTGACACCCGCAAGCAGCGCCGCGTTCGCCGCCTTGCCACGGCATGGCTGAGCGAGCGGCGGCTCTCTCCCGGCTACGCGGAGCTTCGCTTCGACGCAGTTGGCGTCAGCTTCGATCGCAATGGCCGCGTGACGGACGTGGAGCACATCCGCGCTGCCTTCTGAAGGCGACCGCTCTACCCTCGCGCTTCTACCGGGGCGGGCCCGGTGAAGGTTCGGAAAGCTCCAGCTGCGAGTAGGCGACGGATTCGAAGGAACGTCGATGCAGCGGGGAGATTCCGAGCTGCTCGATCGCGGCGCGATGCTCCGGCGTCGAGTAGCCAACGTGATCCTCGAAACCCCACCCCGGGTGGTCCTGAGCGGCACGGTGCATGTAGCGATCGCGGGTGACCTTGGCGATCACCGAGGCGGCGGCGATCGCGGCGCTGGTCCCGTCCCCTTCGATGACCGCACGGTGAGGGACGGCGCAGAAGCGCAGCGTGAAGCCGTCGACGAGACAGGCGACGTCATCGCCGGGCGCCAGACGCTCGAGCGCAATCGCCAGGGCTTCGAGGTTGGTCACATGAAGACCGCGGTCATCGATGCCGCGTGCGCAGCGCATGACCACGCTGACCCTCGCCGCAGCGCGCAGGACGGCCGGGAAGAGCTCCTCGCGGCGCTCCGGCTTCATCTGCTTGGAGTCATGCAGGCCACCCAGGGCAAGGCGGTCGCTGCGCGACAGCGCGCCGTAATCGATCAGCACGGCCGCGGCAACCAGCGGACCGGCCAGTGATCCCCGCCCCGCCTCGTCGGCACCGGCAACGAAGCGACTGCCAAGCCCGCGATCGAACGCGAAGAGGCGGCGGGTGCGGACGAGATTGCGCTGGCGCGCTTTGGACGTCTCTCTAGAGGAGGCCGATGCGGTCTGGCGGCCAGTAGGTGGCGAAGGCCTCTCCGATGATCCAGGCGCGAGGGACGGGTCCCCAGAAACGGCTGTCGGCGCTCGCCCCACGGTTGTCCCCCATCATGAAGTAATGGCCGGGTGGAATCGTGATCGTTTTCGGCAAATTGCAGGCGGCGCCCTCGCCACAGGGAGTTATGTACGGCTCGTTGGTCTTCTCGACGCCGTTGACGACGGGATGCCCCTTGCGGATGCTGACTCGATCGCCGGGCCCGGCGACGATCCGCTTGATGAAGTTCTGGCTCGACTCCTGAGGAGTCGGTTTCGAGCAGGCTTCGCCGGCCCTGGGATGCACACCACATTCGACCCCGTTGTCCGCACCCGCCGGCGGATGGAAGACGACGATCTCGCCAATCGCCGGGTCGGTGAAGTGGTAGATGAAGCGGCTGACCAGGACCCGCTGGCCCACATCGAGCGTCGGTTCCATCGAGCCCGATGGGATCTGGTAGGGCTTGACCAACCAGGCCTGAATTCCCAACGCAAGCCCGATCGCAAGCAAGACGATGACAACCACCTCGATCGCGCCGCCGACCGGGCTCTGCGGTTTCGGAATCCGCGGCCTCAGGCCGAGCTCCCGCCGGAGTCGCCGGGCCCCTCGTCCGGCGTCTCGTCCTCGGCGTTCGCCGCGGCGGTGTCCTCGGTCTCCCCTGCCTCGGGCGCCTCGACGTTCGTCTGCGCCTCCGCGGAGGGCTCGACACCCTCGCTGTCCACAGGCGCATCCTCGCCTTCGCTTCCCTCAGGCTCCTCGCTCTGATCGCTCGCGGCGGCCTCGGGCGTCTCGGCGCTCTCCGCCTCCCCTGGCTCAGCCGCCTCAGCCGCTTCCGGGGTTTCGTCGCCCTCGGGCGCTTCGGCAGACACAGCCTCCTCGACGGTCACCCCCTCGGCATCGACGGCCTCCGGCTCCGCGCTGGCTGCCGGGCTTGAGATCAGCTCCTCGTCGATTCCCCAGCGCCGCTCGGCCACCCGCGCCGCCTTGCCGATCCGGCCCCGGAGGTAATAGAGCTTCGCGCGCCGCACGTCGCCGCGAGCGGCGATCTCAAGCTTCTCGATCTTGGGCGAATGAAGCGGGAAGGTTCGCTCAACGCCCACTCCGAAGGACTGCTTTCTCACCGTAAACGTCTCGCGAGCGCCGGATCCCTGCCGCCGCAAGACGATCCCCTCGAAGACCTGGGTGCGACGGCGGGTGCCCTCGACGACCTGGAAATGAACGCGCACACGATCGCCCGAGGCAAAGGACGGAAGCCCTTGCCTCAACTGGCGACGCTCGATGCTGTCGATTACGCTGCTCATTAGCCGAGAAAAAACCGCCGGAGCCGATGCTGGCGCCGCGCGGTGGCGGAATGGTAGCTACTCGCGGCCTTCTTCGAACTCTTCGGCGCGCTCCTGGCTCCGCTCGGCGCGCCAGCGCCGGACCCGGTCATGGTCACCCGAGAGCAGCACGTCCGGCACCTCCCAGCCTCGGTACGACGCCGGCCGGGTGTAGTGGGGGTACTCCGGCGCGCCCTCCAGCAACTTGCTGAACGACTCCTCGACCGCGCTTTTCTCGTGCCCGAGCGCCCCGGGCAGCTTTCGCATCACGACATCCGCGAGGACCATCGCCGGCAGCTCTCCCCCCGCCAGTACGTAACGGCCGATCGAGACCTCGTCGTCTGCCAGATGCTCGTGCACCCGCTCGTCGAAGCCCTCGTAGCGGCCGCAGAGCAGCGCGACGTGCGGCTCGGCGGTCAGCTGATCGGCGAGCTCGTCGTCGAGCAGCCGGCCCGTTGGCGACAGCAGCACCACCCGCGGCGCCTCGCCGTCGGCGTAAGCCGCCCGCAGCGCCGCGTCCACGACGTCGACCCGCAGGACCATCCCGGCCCCGCCTCCGTATGGCGCGTCATCGACCTGTCCCGCACCGAGCGGCGTCGTATCGCGATAGTTGAAGAACCGCAGCTCATTGCCATGGCTCAGTGCGTTCTGCACGGACCGCTGCGACTGGAACCAGTCAAACGCCTCGGGGAACAACGTGAAGATGTCCAGTTTCATACGCAGCCCGGCGCTGGATTCAGTCGAGGATGTCGACGATCACGCGCCGGTCGAGGCGTACGGCGGCAGCCTTGGCCACCGTGCGGATCGCGTTGGCGACCCGGCCGCCCTTGCCAATAACCCTCCCGAGGTCGTCCTCAGCGACGGTTATCTCGTAGATCAGATCGCCGTCCTCTTCGAACTCCTCGACGACGACAGCCTCCCGATCCTCGACCAGCGCCCTGACGATGAACTCCAGCAGCCCCGTCATCGAACGGTCGAGTTCATGGCCGGGTGCAACCGGGGGAATCCATGGTCGTTGAAGCGACCATCCCTAGTTTCCGGAGGCGGCGATGCCCTTTGCGCGCATCAAGCCGGCAACGGTCTCCGAGGGCTGGGCGCCATGCTCGAGCCAGTGACGCGCGCGATCCTCGTCGAGCTCGATCGTCGAGGGCTCGGTCTGGGGGTTGTACCGGCCGATCGTCTCAATCGTCCGACCGTCCCGGGGGGAACGTTTGTCGGCAACGACGATCCGCCACACCGGGTTCTTCTTCGAACCCACCCGTCTGAGTCTTATCCGTACAGCCATGAGCCGCGAGAGGTTAGCGCCTGCGGACCCTCGGGCGCGGCGTTCCCCCGGCCATCTGGGCCAGTTGCTGCGCGTCGGGCACCTTCCCAGAGGCGACTTGGCGCATCAGCATGCGCACCTGTTCGAATTGCTTGACGAGCTGGTTCACATGCTGAACTCTCGTTCCTGAGCCGCTCGCGATCCGTTTGCGCCTCGAACCGTTGATCGTTGAGGGATCGGCCCGCTCGGCGGGGGTCATCGAAAGGATGATCGCCTCGATCCGATCCAGCTCGCCTTCGTCGAGGTCCGCGCTCTTCAGTTGCTTCATCGCTCCCATCCCCGGCATCATCCCGATCAGGTTCTGGAGCGGACCCATTTTCCGGACCTGTCGCATCTGCTGCAGGAAGTCCTCGAGCGTAAAGCGGTTGTCTTCCAGTTTCTTCGTGAATTCGTCGATCTTGCGCTCGTCGACATCGCGCTCGGCCTTCTCGATCAGGCTCAGCACATCGCCCATGCCGAGGATCCGCGAGGCCATCCGGTCGGGATGGAAGCGATCGAAATCCAGCAGCTTCTCGCCGGTCGAGGCGAACATGATCGGCTTGCCGGTTATCGCCTGGACCGAAAGCGCAGCGCCACCGCGGGCGTCGCCGTCGAGCTTGGTCATGACGATGCCGTCGAACTCCGCCACATCGGCAAACGACTCCGCAACCTCGACCGCGTCCTGGCCGGTCATCGCATCGACGACAAGCAGGACGTCGTCGGGCTTCGTCCGCTTGCGGATCCGAGCCAGCTCTGCCATCAGCTCCTCGTCGATATGGAGGCGTCCGGCGGTGTCGATGATCAGGACGTCGCGGTTGTCCTCGCGGGCGCGATCGAGCGCCCAGGCCGCAATCTCAACCGGGTCGCGATCGGTTCCCTGCTCGTATACGCGGACATCCGTCTCCTTCACGATCGTCACGAGCTGATCGATCGCGGCTGGGCGATAGACATCGCACGCCGCCAGGCCGACCGTCTTGCCCGACCTTTCGAGGTGGATCGCGAGCTTCGCGCAGGCCGTGGTCTTGCCTGATCCCTGCAGACCGGCCATCAAGATCACGGTTGGGGCGTTTGGCGCGTAGACCAGGTCGCGGCTCGCCCCTCCCATCAGCGCGGTCAGCTCCTCGTTGACGATCTTGACCACATGCTGACCGGGGTTGAGGCTCTCCAGAACCTCGGCGCCCAGGCAGCGTTCTTTCAGCGTCGCCGTGAATCTTTTTACGACCTTGAAGTTGACGTCGGCCTCGAGCAGCGTGAGCCGGATCTCGCGCATTGCGGCGTCGACGTCGCGCTCGGTCAGCTTGCCGTGGGAGCGAACCTCGGACAGCGTTGCCTGCAGTCGATCTGAGAGCTGTTCGAACAAGGCCCCAGCAGCTTAGAACGTGAGTCGAAGGGGCCCTCTTCGCCAGAGGCTCACGAACAGCTGATCGCAGCACGGCAAGCGGCCCCCGGTGAGCGGCTATTCGCTGAGGAGGGCGCGGGCGAAGTCGTTGGGGTCGAACGGCCGCAGATCCTCGAGTGACTCCCCGATCCCGATCAGCTTCACCGGAATGCCAAGCTCGCTCGCGATCGCGAGGACGATCCCCCCCTTCGCGGTGCCGTCGAGCTTGGTCAGGACCACACCGTCGACCTCGACGACCTCGGAGAAGAGCCGCGCCTGTCGCAGCCCGTTCTGACCCGTCGTCGCGTCAATCGAGATCAGCGTCTCGTGCGGGGCGCCGGGAAGCTGCTTGGCGATCACGCGGCGCACCTTGCCGAGCTCGTCCATCAGGCTGCCCTGGGTATGGAGGCGGCCGGCGGTGTCGACGATGACCACGTCGGCGCCGCGAGCCTGCGCTGCCGCAATCGCGTCGAACGCAACCGCCCCCGGATCCCCGCCCGGGACCGAACGGACGAGATCAGCCCCTGCTCGCTCGGCCCACTCGGCGAGCTGCTCGGCGGCCGCTGCGCGGTAGGTATCGGCAGCCGCGAGAAGAACAGACAGGCCCAGCTCCTTGGAGAGATGCCACGCAAGCTTGCCGATCGTCGTCGTCTTGCCGGTCCCGTTGACGCCGACCATCAGCAGTACCGCCGGTTCGCCGCTGAGATCAATGGGGGCATGGCCCGTTGACGCAACGTCGGCGAGCATCTCGACCAGGCGCTCGCGCACCGCGTTGCCGTCGGCGGAAACCGTCCCCGCCTCAACCTCGCGCTCCAGCTGTTCGACGACCCTTGCTGTCGTGGCCACGCCGGCATCGGCAAGGATCAGCGCCTCCTCGAGCCGTTCCCACGTATCGTCATCGATGCGATCGAAGAAGCTGGCGGAGATCTCCTCGGTGAGTGCCATGCGGCTCTTCGAGAGGCTCTCGCGCAGGCGGCGAAATACGCCCAGGCGCTGCTCTTCCGCTTCGACCGGCGGCTCGGACTGCGCAGCGCCACGCGCTCCTAGATCGAAGATCTCCTGCCAGGAGGTCGGCATCTACGCTTACGCGGCGGCGGCCGAGTCGTCCTGCCCGGCAGAGTCGACGGCGGGCTTTTCGCCGAGAAGCGGCGATTGCTCGTCATCCGTCGCGACATCTGCCTGGTCAGCCGCGACGCCGGCAAACGGTGGGGGACTGGCAGCGTTGGAGGTGTCTTGCTCAGCGGCCACCTCGCGGGGCAGCCGGCGCGAGATGACCTTGGTGACGCCGTCCCCTCCCATGCTGACGCCGTAGAGAACGTCAGCGGCGTCCATCGTTCGTTTCTGATGGGTCACGATCACGAACTGCGCCCGGCTCGCGAAGCGCCGGACAAGCTGCAGGAAACGATCGATGTTCGCGTCGTCGAGGGCGGCCTCAACCTCGTCGAGGATGTAGAACGGGCACGGCCGGGCGAGGAAGACGGCAAAGACGAACGCCAGGGCAACCAGCGACTTCTCACCGCCCGAGAGCAAAGAGAGCTTGCGGGTCGACTTTCCAGCCGGGGTGACCTCGATCTCGACGCCGAATTCCTCGCGCTCACTTTCGTCTTCCTCGTCCGCTTCCTCTTCGCCGGCGGCGTCGGCATCTCGCAGGGGACGCAAATCAACCCGCCGCAAATGCCCGCGGCCGCCCGGGAAGAGGTGTTCCACCATCTCCTCGAAGTTCCGCGCGGTTGCCTCGAAGGTCTGCTCGAACGCGCGCTCGATCTCGCGGTCGATGTCATGGATCAGCGCCTCAAGCTCGCGCATGCCGCGCTCGGTGTCCTCGCGCTGGCGCTGCAGCGCCTCAACGTGCTCGCGCGCCTCTTCGTACTCCCGCTCGGCGAGTGGATTGACCGGGCCGATCTGAGCGAGCCGGCGCTCCAGGCGTTGCAGCCGCCGGTTGATCTCATCTCGCTCCTCATCGCCAAGAGGCTCTGCCGCGGAACCGATCTCCTCACCGAGTTGCTTGGCGATGGTCGCCAGCTCTTTGGCGGCCTCCGCGCGCCGATCGCGGAGATGGGCAGCCTCGACCTCGGCCTCCGTCAGCCGATCTGACGCCGCCTTCATCTCGGCCTGCAACCCATACTCGCGCTGGGAGCAGGCCCGCATCTCCTCGGCAATCTCGTCCCCGTCGCCCTCCTGACCAACGACCGTGGCCTCGATCGCCTCGACCCGAGCTCGAATCGCGGCCTCGGCAGCGCTTGCGGCGGCGGCGGCGGAACGAACGTCGTCAAGCAACTCCTCGCCGCTCGCGACACGCGCCCGCAGGGCCTCCCGATGCCGCTCGCCCAGCAGGCCCTCCGCCCGCCTCGCGTGCCGGGCCGCCCGCTCTGCGCCGCTCTGCAC
>JBAVGD010000389.1:0-2466 GCA_049684635.1 Solirubrobacterales bacterium
GTCCGGCGCAGGTCTTAGGGAGACCCGCCCCATCCGCAACCCGGCCGGCCAAGAACCCGTACCGACCCTGACCCACCCGCTCTCGCCGAGGGGCAACGGGTGCAGGCGCGCCCGTCTTTCCAAAGGAAGGAAGGGTTTAAGGGACGCGAAGGTCGCGGCCCGCGCTCACCACCGAAGGAGAAAATCATGACCATGCAATCCGTTTCGTTATCAGCGTTGGAAGCATCGACCGCGAACCCGCGCCGGAAGATCGACCGTAAAACCATCGAGGGGCTGGCGGCCAGCATCAGGACCGATGGCCTGTTGCACTATCTTGTCGTCAGTCCGGTGAAAGGCAAAGGCAAGACCGAGCGTTACCTGATCGTCAGCGGCGCGCGGCGTTTCCATGCGCTCAAACTGCTGGAAGATCGCGGCGAGTTGCCGGAGGATTTCACAGTCGCGGTGGAGGTGCGCGACGACCTGTCGAAGGATCAGACGCTGCGCATTGCCACGGTCGAGAATTTGCAGCGGCAGAACATGACGCCTCTTGAAGAAGCGGCGGCGTTGACGAATCTGGTTCACAAGGGCGTCACGCTGGACGATGTGGTCGCGCAGACGGGATTGAGCGCCACGACCATCAAGCGGCGGCTAGCGCTCAACAGTCTGTGCAGGGAAGCCAAGGCAGCGCTGACCAAGGGAGAAATCACCCTGTCGCAGGCCGAGGCCCTGACCTTGGGCAGCGACGAGTCACAACGGATGATTCTTGAGAGGATCGAGGGCGGGTACGATGACAGCGCCGAGGATATCAAGGCGACGATGATCGACGACCGCCCGACCGTGGCCTTGGCGATCTTCCCCGCCGAGAACTATACCGGCACCATCACCACCGACCTCTTTGCCGCCGACGAGACTTCGTATTTTGACGATGCGGAGCAGTTCCTCGCCTTGCAGAAGGAAGCGGTCGCGCAGCTTGTGAAGCATCACGAAGCCAGCGCCGCATGGGTCGAATTGACCGAGTCTCACCACATTCCCGACTGGCAGTACTGCAAGGCATCGAAGCGTCAGAAGGGCGGAGTCCTTATCAATCTATCGCCCACGGGCCGGGTTGAGATCAGGGAAGGTTTGGCCAAGCGCAGCATCGATAAACAGACCGCAGCGCAGACGCAGGACCATCCGGCAGCGCCGCCGAAGCGCAAGGCCGCGTATTCATCGGCGTTGTGCGCCCACATCGCCCACCACAAGACCGCCGCCGTGCAGGAAATGCTTCTCTCCAGCCCGCGCAAGGTCCGGGAAGTTTCCGTGGTGGAACGTCTTGTGGGTTTCGAGGCCCACGAGGCGATCCGGTCCTTGGCGAAGGAAAGCGAAGCGCAGAGCGCCTACGCGGTCCTCGCCGGACAGGTCCGGCAGTTCGCAGCAAAACTCGGCTTTGCCATCGCGGAGGATGAGTCATTATGGATGCAGTTTCCGCCGCATGATGCCGACGACCTCGCCCTGTACGAAGCGGTGAGAGGTTTGAGCGATCACGACCTTGAGCAGCTTGAGACGTTGCTGATTGCGTTGACCTTCGGTCAGCACGATTGTCAGAGGCTCGATGCAAGGGACAGCCTGTTCAATCGCGTGGCGCGTGACCTTGCCGTTGACATGCGCAACCACTGGCGTCCCGACCGCAGTTTCCTTGAGCGGCGCACCCGCGACCAGCTTGTCGCCATCGCCGCCGACTGCGGCTATGTCGAAGGGGCGGGTCAGGTGTCGTCCTACAAGAAGGCCGATCTTGTGAATTGCCTGATCCGGCACTTCCAGAGTGCGCACACTACGACAACGCCGACCCCGGCGCAGACGAAGGCCCGCGCGTGGCTTCCCGAGGCGATGTTGTTTCCCGCCATCGATGCGGACGCACCCGTTGTCACGGAGGACGAACCCGAGTCCGTTGACGAAGTGGCCGACGAGGATTGATCGACCGTTACACCAATCACGGCGGCTCACCCCCTACCAGAAATGGTAGGGGGTGTTGCTTCTGGAAATGAAAGCAGCGGGCCATCGCTGCGCAGGCCCGTTCCCGTACACAGCTTCGAGGCGGTCCCGCCGGGCGGGATTTCGCATAGGAGTACCGCCTCGACCATCTCGGGCGTGACTTCCGATTCGCCGGGCCGGGTTGACGGCCCGATCCGCAGGATGTTGCGTTCGTCGTCAAACTGCATGGGCGACCTCGCTCGGGCGGCAAGATTACCAAAACCGGGGAATTTTCGCTATTTTCCCCGGTGCCGCTTCCTTCGCGGAACGCTCAATAGGCTCGCCTTTGCAAGGGATTAAGCCCTAGAGCCGCAAAGAGTCTATTAAATTGGTTGTGGGTCCCCGCAACCGACAGACTCCTAGCTTCGATCTGCTGCGCATGCCGAGCTCGCAGTGGGAACGGTGCTACTGGATCGGCTCTAACACTTGGCGCCGTCGTTTGACTGCGGCGATGATGTTGTCGGGATCGGCGGTCCA
>JBAVGD010000390.1:0-4101 GCA_049684635.1 Solirubrobacterales bacterium
CGCCAGCACGGCAGCGCTGCTTGCTGGGAGCAACGCCAGCGAGGCGCTCGGGGCCGGGATCGAAGCTGGGCGCAGCCTGATCCAAGGCGCGGTCAGCGCCATCGGATCGGTCTTCGCCACGTCACAGGCCGGCAATATCGACAAGACGCACGCCCAGCTGCAACAAGCGATACTGCACCTGGGCGGCGTAGCCAACATGGATAACAATGGCGACCAAGATCCCCGCAAGAGAGGGGACTGGCTGAGACATGCCCAGAAGGCGATAAATAACGCACGCAAGTTCGCAGAGCGTGTTCGAGGCAAGACCGGCGAGGCGCTCCGAGACGTCGTGCGCCGAGCCCAAGAGCTCCACGACCATCTCGCTAATCCCTGAGGGGCGACCGTGCGTAAGAGCGCGACGAAGAATCAACACACCCCGACGTTGGACGATGTTCTCGCACTCGCCCGCCGGGTCGGCGGGAGGCGACTGGCCGCCGTCGCCAAAGGCGACGCGAGGATCCGCGCGGCACTGGTGCGGCGCCTGTCCAAGTTCGCTGCCCAGGTCGAATCTGCTGATCTCGACCGCAGCGTCGTAGACCTCGTCAACCTGTACTCGGCCGCGCGCCAGTACTGCGACGCGGTAGACCGGCTGACGGCGGCAGGTCGACATGGGCCGAGAGATGCAGCGTCGCTGCTCGTCCGTATCCAGGTCCTGCTTTACCAGGAGGTAATGGCCAGCTTGGTGCACGTGCGGCGATCCCTCGCCGGGGCGATCGCCGGTCTCCGGAGCGCCCGGCGCGATCGGGTGTCACGTGGGCGGCCGTCGGGGACGTCGCGGAGAGGCGGATCGGCGCCAGGCTCTGACGGCTGACTTGGCCCGGGCTCGGCGCGATCAGGTGTCTCTACGGCGGCCGTCGGCCGACGCCGCATTCGGATCAGGGGGATCCGCGCCGGACTCCGGGGCGATCTAATGTGAATTCGGCGGCCGTCGGCCCACGCCGCCCAAGGAGGGCCCGGAGACCCCGCCGGGCCCTCGTCATTGACCGAATCGATTGTCAAAGAGCATCTCGATCAGCGCGACGCCGCGTAGCTCGAGGCTAAGGAACTGGGAGGCGCGGCACCCTGTGGTGCGGCCCTCGACACCCTCCATCGGAGACTTGAGCGGTGTCTCTGCCGAGCGCGCCCTCGTCAATGCGGAAGCCGGCCGAAGCCGCTTCAAACGGTCCTGGGGCCTTCTCGCTCAGCCTGCCGATCGTCATGCGTGCCTCGCGGTCCTACGCCGCCCGTCGGGCAAACCGCGGCGGCTCCGGCGTCCACTGCCGTCGGTCCCGCGCCACCGAGTACATCAGCCTCAGGATCTTCCGGCTGATCGCCACCAGCGCGGCGATCTTGCGCCCGCCATTGCGCTGGAGCAGCTGCTCGTACGTCGTCCGGAACATCCCCTGCTTGGTCACATTGCGTACGGCGAGGAGGTAGACGGCGTGGCGGAGCAGCGGCCGGCCGCGCTTGGAGATGTGCTTCGAGCCTTTGAGCAATCCACTGGAGCGCTCGATCAGCGAGAGCCCCGCCAGCTTCAGGACCTCGCGGCTGGAGCTGTAGCAGCGGGGATCGCCGACCGAGCCCAGGAAGACGGCCGCCGAGAGCGGCGCCACATTCGGGATGCTGAGCAGCGCGGCGGCCTCGGGCAGCTCGTGCAGCACTTCGCGCATCTTCGTGTGGAGTCGGGCCATCTGGCGGTCGTAGAGGAGCAGTCGCTCGATGGTCATGCTCAGCTCCTCGCCGAGCCGCTCCTGGGCCTGCGGAACGGCGAGCGTCGTGCGCGCGGCCTCCACCAGCCGCTGGTAGGTCGCGAGACCCACGTGGCCCCGGCTCTGGTCGTGCAGGAGCTTCAGGACCTGGCGCTTCGGCGCTCCCAGGAGCGCTGCGGGACTCGGGTAGGCGAGCAGGTAGTGCAGCGGTGTCCGCTTGCTCAGGAGCGGGAAGATCCCCTCGATCTCCGGGAAGACGACCTGCAGCAGGCTCCGGAGCTGCGTGAGGGCTGCCCGTCGCAGCACCGAGAGCCGCTCCCGGCCGGCGGTGAGGTAGCGGAGGTCGGCGTAGGCCGGCCCCAGGAACGGGAAGCTGACGAAGTGCCCTTGGCCCACGAGATCGGTGATGCTGCCGGCATCCTTAGCGTCGGTCTTCAGCGGCTGATTGTGGGCGACGTCCTTCCAGCGCTTGGTGTGCACGGCCAGCACGCTGACGATGGGGAAGCCCAGCGCGTGGAGGTAGTGGGCCAGCGGGAAGCCGTAGTGACCGGCGAACTCGATGCCGACCAGGATCTGGCCGGCCGCCGCCCCGCCCGTGGCGGCAGCGATGAAGGCCACGGCCTCCTCGAAACCGGCCCGGGTATTCGTGAAGGTGCAGGGCTTCGTATCCGCTTTGCCCTGCGGGCGGACGACGAGCGTGTGGGTGAACTTGCCGGCGTCGATGCCGACCACGGCGGCGGCTTGCTGGGCCCGCTGGCGCTGCGCGAAGCTGATCACGGGAGCCTCCGAAGGTGAAGGGACCCGTGCATGATGCCCGCGGCGCCTTGCGCCGCTACGCGGTCAACGCTCTTCTTCTCGGCGCGGCCCTCGATCGGGAAATGAGGGTGTCACGTTCGCGGATCCTTTCGGGTTGTGTCCTGACGACAAGCCGCTGTGCCAATGGCTCAAGGCTGCATTGATTGCCGCTGGGACCGATATTGGATCGGTGGCGGGCGGGGGCTCAGGCCTTGTCACGGGCCCGGGAGCCGTGGTAGCCACTCCAATGCTGGCCGCCGCCGGCGCGGCAGCAGGCGCTGGGATTGGAGCGATCCTGGGCCAGCTGGTAGACAACGTGTTCTTCTCATCGACTCAGAATGATCGGTCCGGTGGCCAGGCGCAAGAAGAAGAACGAACCAGCGTAAACCAGATGAACAAGCAAATCGAGAGAGGCCAAGCGCCGAAGTCCGCTACGCGCGCCGAACCAGGCAGAGTCCGGGGTGAACAGGATCACATTAATTTCGGTGATCGTGATGCGCTCAACGCTGACGGGACCTGGAAGCATGGCGGGCGCGATCTAACCAACGGTGAGCGGGATTGGCTCACGCACAATGGGTGGAAAGCCCCGAACCAGTGAGGAGGCCGTGATGCCGCGACAGTCACCGAAGCCTGTGGTTGAGGCTTGGTTCAACCGAGCGAGCGCGCACGTCGGTGCGGCCCTCTTCGATGATCTTCACGTCACGGCTGCTGACCCGACCCTGCGAGGGCCGGGGGATTGGTATGGGGCGGCTCTGCGTCTCCTCGAAGACGCATGCGCCGTGCGAGATGCGCACCAGAGCCAGGCGACGGTGGCACTCGCCGTCAGTCTGCGGTCCGGGCAGAAGCCCCTCGAGGGAGATCTCCCGAGAGGCGAGTCGCTGTCAGACGTCATGGACCGCACCACGCCGCCGTCGGTGTACGTGTTTAGCAGGGGCGCGGCGGAGCTTGTTGACGATCCATCTGCCCACGCGCTCGCCGCGTGCCCGATTCTCGTACCTCACATCCGGACACGCTGCTTCCTCCGGGAGTGGATGGACAGCGCTGACGGTGAGTACCGCCGAGTTCTGTGGGTCACGGCCTAAGTCTTTTCTCGGCCTGCGACCGTCGGCCGGGTCTTTCTTGGGCACTCCCGAGCGGCCGGCCACGTGCGGGCGCCGGCCGGGTCTAAATTGGGCGCTCGGGGCGCTGCCGGATCCCCGGGCCTGACGGCGCACGGTGTGGGCGAGCCACGTCTGGTTAGGAGCTTCTCGAGCTGGAGCGCTTGCCGGGCTTCGCCACGGAGATGAGGCGGGGGTGGTGGGGCGCCTCAAAGGTCCTACGGACCTGCGGAGCCCGGACAAGCCGGGTCGGCCTCGCGAGTAGGAAGCGCTGCGCTTGCACGTAGCCTTCAGCTGAGGCAACGGAGGTCACCCCACCGCAGCCTAAGCTGTCAACGGAATCCTCGATTGTCAAAGAGCGCCGGGACGACAGCGTGCGTCGGGGGACCGTGGTGCGCAGCTCACAGCTCGTCGGGCCTCGGGGGCCCTCACCTCTTCATGCGGCACTCCTGGTCCGAGGGCGACCCCAACCGATCTATACG
>JBAVGD010000391.1:0-15252 GCA_049684635.1 Solirubrobacterales bacterium
GCCGTCCTGCGGGTCATCGCACCTGACGGTGGAGCCGCATGATCCGCACGTGTGGCAGTTTGACCATCCATATGCGTGTCTAGCTGCCACACGTCCGCCGGCTAGTGACCTGAGTCAGAATTTTGCCGCGAAATTCTTAGCGGAAGAGATCCTCATCCCGGTCGCGGCGCAGGGTGCCGGCCCCAGGGCCGTCCTCGGGGGTCACGAAACGGTCGAGACCACGGACGATCGCGACGGGGACCCGGCTTGCCTTATCGCGCACGAGGTCGGCGGCCGCGGCCGCCTCGTCGGCGATGGCGATTTGCGTGGCGGTCAGCTCCAGCCCGCCCGCGTCGCGACGGCCTCGCCAGTCGTCAAGCGGTGCGACTCCGGCACAGCCGATCGCCGTCTCGGTCTGGCCCAGGCGCCAAGCGCGCCCGAAACTGTCGGAGACGATCACCCCGACCGCGACTCCCGTCACCGACTGGATTTCCTGCCGGATGCGCCGTGCCGAGGCGTCCGGGTCCTTGGGCAACAGTGCAACGCTGCCCGGCTCCGGGAGGTTGGAGCTGTCGACTCCCGCGTTGGCGCAGACGAAGCCATGGTGGGTTTCGGTGATCAGGATGCCGTTCTCGGCGCGCAGGACGGCGCGGCTCTCCGAGAGGATCAGCTCGACCAGGGCCGGATCCTTGCCGAGATCGGTGGCGAGCCGGCACGCATCAGCGCCGGCTGCCACCGAGCGAGGATCGCGGATGCGCCCCTCGGCCTTCGATACGACCTTCTGGGACACGACCACGATGTCACCGTCGCGGAGCTCGGACGCCTGCGCTGCGATCAGCTGACCGAGTGCCGCGCCGTCTGCCACCTCCGGCAATCCGGTAACCGGTAGCGCGCGCAGTTCCCCTTGCGTGCTCAAAGCCCCAGCGCCTTGACGGTTCTCCTCGCTCTGCCGGGGCGCTTCTCGAGCTCGCGTGTGAGCGCGACCACATCAGCTGGGGTGTCGAGGTCGAGCGCCAGCGAGGCGACCTCTTCGACGGCGAACGGGACGCCGGCGTCCCGGGCGGCGGCCACGTGTCGCGCGCAGCTTCCCTCGCCGAAGGCTGGATCGATTGCGTCGGGCGGAGCGAGGACGAGGGCGTTCGTGCCGGTTCCGTGCCGGTCGGGTACGACGGCGACGTATGACGCCGGCACCCCGGTCAGCAGGTGGTCCAAGTCGCGGGGGTCGAGCAGCGGGCAGTCGCCGGGGAGGAGGACGACGCAGCTCGCTCCCTCGACCTCCGCTCTTGCGATGCCGGCCAGTGCCGCCACGACATGGCCTTCGTCCGCGGGGTCCGGGACGATCTCGGCGCCCGCCGAACCGGCGATTTCCTGGGCGAGGGGGTCGCCGCTGACGACGATCATGCGCTCGATCGTCCGGGCCGCGGCGATCGCCTCGAGGACGTCCTCGAACATCGCCGCGGCTAGCGCCTTCCGGCGCTCAGCCTCGATTCCAGCGGCGAGGCGGCTCTTCGCGTCGTCGAAGCGCTTGGCGGTGAGGACGGCGGTCGCTTTCAATTCGTGGCGAGGCTAGCGGCAAACTCGAGCACGATGCGTGCCAGGCGGGCTCGCCCGGCCGCACCCTCCATCAAGGTGTCGGTGGCGAGCGTGGGAATCTCCTGCGGCGGGGGATCGGGATCGTTCTCGTCAGCGACCATCGCATCGAGCAGGCCGGTGTAGAGGGAGGCCACGCCGGCCGCCGTCGCGGGGCGGCCGGCCGCAACCATGAAGCGCTCGGTTGGGCCCTTGACGACCTCTCCGGCAACGAAGGGGCTGACCGCGATGACCGGAGCGGCGGACGCCTGAATCGCGTCTCTGATCCCTGGAACGGCGAGGATCGGACCGATGCTGATCACGGGGTTGGACGGGCCGATGATGATTGCCTCCGCACCCCGCAACGCCTCTGCCACGTCTGCGGTTGGTTTGGCGTCGACGATCCCATCGAGCTCGACCCCTTGCACCTCAGGCGCGCCACCGTCGACGATCAGATACTCCTGCAGGTGCCGCCGGCCGGCGGCAGTCAGAACGGCGGTCCGGACGGCCGTCTCGGTCATCGGCAGAACGCGGGCCGACACCCCCAATCCACGAGCAATCTGCGCCTGGGCGTCGGTTTGCCGCCCGCCCTCGTGCATGAACTGGCGGCGGTAGAGGCAGGCCGCAAGATCGCGGTCGGAGAGATGGAACCAGTCCGGCGCGCCCAGCTTAGAGAGCCGCTCGAAGACGATGAAGGTGTCCCCCTGAAGCCCCCAGCCGCGCTCCTCGTCGATTTCGCCGCTCAACCAGTAGGTGATGAGGTCCGGGTCGGGCGAAACGTGGACGCCGAGGATCTCGATGTCATCCGCGGTGTTGGCGATCACGGAGAGGTCGGCGCCGATCTCCTCCTGCATCCCGGCAGCGAGCTTCGCCCCACCGGTGCCGCCCGCCAGCAAAGCGACCCTCATCGCGACCGCTCGCACCTCGTCGCGACTGCCTGCGGACTCATGCCGGCCCTGGCCGGGGCTGCCAGTGGTCTCCCTCCGGCAGGCCCGTGATGCGAACGCCGGCGTGAACTTTGTAGCGGCTGTTGACCGAGATCAGAAGCGGGGTCAGCTGCTCGACGATGCGCGCCATCTCCAGCGGCCCGGCGTTTACCGCCCGCAGCCCGGCGATTCGCTCGATCAGATGAGCGACGCGCGCCTTGTCGGCCTTGCGATCGCCGCAGACCAACACGTCCTCGGCGAGCTCGATGTCAGCGTCTCCCAGGGTGTGGGCGCTGACCGTGTGCAGCGCGGCCACCACCGTGACGCCAGCGGGGACCATCTCCTGCGCCTGCTGGGCGGCGGATCCCTGCCAGACGCCTAACGAGCGGGTCGCCTTGCCACTGACGGCGGCGGCAAGAGGCACCGTGCAGTCGACCAGTATCTGTCCTGGTTGAAACACCTCGCGGAGGTTGTTGAGGTTCTCGGACTGGGCTCGGAAGGGGACAGTGAGGAAGACGATCTCGGCTCGCCGAGCCGCCTCCTCGTTGAGCAGGCCTTCGACCTCGGCGTTTGGGACGACCGCCCGGATCTTCTCCGCTGCCTGTTGAGCCCGCTCTTCGGAGCGCGAGCCAATCACGACCCTGGTGCCCGCCTGCGCCCAGCGAAGCGTGAGGCCGGCGCCGAGCGCGCCGGTGCCGCCAACGATCGGGATCGTCGCTTTCATCTTGGCGTCGGCCGCCTCCATTCCGGCGCCAGTCTATGCTCACGCTCGCATGAGGCTCGAGGGACGGAAGGCGCTGGTCACCGGGGGTGCCAGCGGAATTGGTGCCGCAATCGCCGCACGGCTTGCCGCCGAGGGCGCCGATGTCTGGGTCGGCGACATCGATGTTGAGGGAGCCGAGCGGGTGGCCGGTGAGATTGCCGGACACCCACTTGAGCTGGACGTCACCGAGTCGGACTCCGCGAAGGCCGCCATCGAGCAGACCGGGACACTTGACATCCTCGTCAACAACGCGGGCACGGATGAGTTTGGCTTCTTTACCTACACAAGCCCAGAGCAGTGGCAGCGGATCATCTCGATCAACCTCGGGGGCGTCCTCAACTGCACCCACGCGGCTCTGCCCGGCATGCAGCAGGCGGGGTATGGGCGGATCGTCAGTATCTCCTCGGAGGCGGGTCGGGTCGGGTCGAAGGGGTCCGCCGTCTACTCGGCCGCAAAGGGAGGCATCGTCGCCTTCATGAAGGCGATTGCGCGGGAGAACGCCCGCTATGGCGTCACGGCCAACTCGATCGCCCCGGGCCCCATTGAGACTCCACTTCTGATGGGGGCCAAGGAGTTCGGCGAGATAGGCGAAAAAGTGATCGAGACGATGAAAGAGGCCACGCAGATGAAGCGTCTCGGCCAGCCCGAGGAGGTCGCCGCCGCGGTTGCCTTCCTCGCCTCGGACGACGCCGCCTATGTGACCGGCGAGACACTCGGCGTCAGCGGCGGCCTCGGCATGGTCTGATGAACTCGCCTGAGCCGACACTTGTGGCGGGGATCGAGCGCATCGACGAGTTCACGGTCGACGGGCGGCTCGTAACCAACGTCGGCGGGACGATCGATGCAAGCGTCCTCTCGACCCCCGGGATGATCTCGATGATCGAGGCGAGCGCGACCGCGCTTGCCTACCAGCACCTTCCGGAAGGATGGGCGACCGTCGGCTTCGAAGTCTGTGTCAAGCACGTGGCGGCCGCACCCAAAGGAGCGAACTGCCAGGTTCGGGCGACGTTGCGAGAGGTGATCGAGGGACGCAAGCTCCGCTTCGAGGTTGAGGTGACCGAGGGGGAGCGGACGATCGGCATCGGCGTGCACGAGCGCCGCGTCGTCAAGGCCGATCGGCTCGGATCTCCCGACGCCTAACCTGGGTCGCATGGCCAGTCTTCCCCACCGCGTCCGCATTCGTGAGGTCGGGCCCCGCGATGGGTTTCAGAACGAGCCGGAGACGGTCCCCACCAAGGAGAAGGTGCGGCTGATCGACATGCTTTCCGCCAGTGGTCTGAGGCGAATGGAGATCACCTCGTTCGTGCGGCCGGACGTGATTCCACAGCTCGCCGACGCGGACGAGGTGCTGGGCACGGTGCAGCGGCGCGAAGGCGTCGCGTTCTCCGTCCTGATCCCAAACGAGCGGGGGCTCGAGCGGGCCCTGCGGTTGCGAGATCGCTTCGACGAGGTAAGCGTCTTCCTCTCGGCCTCCGAGACCCACAACCGCAAGAACGTCAATCGCTCGATCGCCGAGTCGATGGCGGGCCTGGAGCGAACGCTGGCGACGGCTCGCGGCGCGGGGCTGCGCTGTGAGGGTGTGATCTCCACTTCCTTCGGCTGCCCATACGAGGGCGAGGTGCCGCCAGAGCGCGTCTTCGGGATCGCCGAGCAGCTCGCCGCCGCGGGCTGTGCGGAGGTCGCCTTCGGCGACACAACCGGGATGGCCAATCCACGCCAGGTGCGCGAGTTCTTCGCCGCCGCCCGCGAGCGAGTCGCCGGTGTCGAGCTGACGGCCCACTTCCACAACACCCGCGGCCAGGGACTGGCGAACGTGCTGGCCGCACTGGAGGAGGGAGTCGATTCGTTCGAGTCGAGCTTCGGGGAGCTCGGGGGCTGCCCGGTGCCACCGGGTTCGACGGGCAACATCTCAACCGAGGACGTCGTCTCGATGCTGCATGAGATGGGGGTCGAGACGGGGATTGACCTGGGGCGGCTGATCGAGGCATCCGCCGCCGCGCAGCAGATCCTCGGCCGCCCGCTCGGCGCCCACGTGTTGCGGGCCGGGCCGGTCGACTGGCTCGGCGGCCAGTCCGCCGACTAGGCTCCAGCGCGTGACCGACTTCGCCAAGGCACTGGATGCCGCCCTCGCCGGTGGTCCGCAGCGCCACCACGAGAAGACGGCGGAGCAGGGCAAGCTGCCCGTGCGCGAGCGGGTCGAGCGCCTCGTCGATCCGGGCTCCTTCGCGGAGGAGGCGCTGCTCGCGAACTGGGACCAGGAGGGCCTGGGAGCTGACGGGGTCGTGACGGGGCTGGCGACGATCGCCGGCCGTCGCGTCGCCTTGACGGCGAACGATCCGACCGTCAAAGCCGGATCGTGGGGGCCGAAGACAGTCGAGAAGATCCTCCGCATCCAGGAGCGCGCACTGACGCTGCGGGTGCCGATGGTCTACCTGATCGATTCGGCGGGGGCTCGCATCACCGATCAGGTGCAGATGTTTCCGGGGCGTCGTGGGGCGGGACGCATCTTCTACAACCAGGTCCGCCTCTCCGGCAAGGTGCCGCAGGTCTGCCTGCTGTTCGGGCCCAGCGCGGCCGGCGGGGCCTACATCCCGGCCTTCTGCGACGTGGTCATCATGCGCGACGGCAACGCCTCGATGTATCTGGGGTCCCCGCGCATGGCCGAGATGGTGATCGGGGAGAAGGTGACGCTGGAGGAGATGGGCGGGGCGAAGATGCACACCGGCGTCTCCGGCTGCGGCCACTTCCTCGTCAAGACCGACGAGGAGGCCATTGACCTTGCCAAGCGCTACCTCTCGTTCATGCCCGACAGCTGGCGCGGGCAGCCGCCGGCCACCGCCCCCGCGCCGCCGGCCTCCAAGACCGCGATCGCGGAGATCGTTCCCGTCGACGAGAACCAACCGTTCGACATGCGGGAGGTGCTCGATGCCCTGCTCGACGGAGACAGCTTCCTCGAGGTGCACAAGCGATGGGCGAAAGAGCTGCTGGTCGGCTACGGGCGGCTGGAGGGACGCGCGATCGGCGTCGTCGCCAACCAACCGCGTCAGAAAGGGGGAGTGCTGTTCGTCGACTCGGCGGACAAGGCCGCGCGCTTCATCCAGACCTGTAACGCCTTCAACATCCCGCTGCTGTTCCTCGCCGACGTGCCCGGCTTCATGATCGGCACGGCGGTCGAGCGCCAGGGCATCATCAGGCACGGCGCGAAGATGATCAGCGCGGTCTCTGAGGCGACGGTGCCGAAGCTGTCGGTGATCGTTCGCAAGGCCTACGGCGCCGGCCTCTACGCAATGGCCGGGCCCGCGTTCGAGCCCGACTGCTGCATAGCGCTGCCAAGCGCCTCGATCGCCGTGATGGGCCCACAGGCTGCAATCAACGCGGTTTTCTACAACCAGATCCAGGCGATTGAGGACGAGGCGGAGCGCAACGCGTTCGTCGCGCAAAAGCGGGAGGAATACGCGGCGGACATCGACATCCTTCACCTTGCGTCGGAGCTGGTCGTCGACGCCGTCATCCGGCCCGAGGACCTGCGCGCGGAGCTGATCCGGCGTTTCGCAATGGCGGAGGGCAAGGATCGATCATTCTCGGAACGGCGCAACCCGGTGACACCGGCGTAGCGCCCCACGATGGAGCCGAGTGCCGCAACGTCCAACGGAGCTGCGATAGCGGTGGAGGGGCTCCGCGTCCGGCGCGGTGGCAAGCCGGTGTTGCACGGGCTTTCGTTTTCGGTTGGCGCGGGCAGGGTGACCGGGCTGCTCGGGCCCAGCGGCTGCGGCAAGACCACGCTGATGCGGGCGATCGTTGGCGTCCAGCTGGTGGAGTCGGGTGGCGTCACGGTGCTGGGCCGGCCAGCCGGCTCGCGCCGGCTGCGCTCTCGAATCGGCTACGTGACGCAGGCGCCCTCGGTCTACCGCGACCTCAGCGTGCGCGAGAACCTGCGTTTCTTCGGGCGGGTCCTCGGCGTTCGTCAGGGGCGGATCGACGAGGTGATCGAGACAGTTGCGCTTGGCGAGCAGACGGATCAGGTCGTCGGCAGCCTTTCCGGCGGGCAGCAGGCTCGCGCTTCGCTGGCCACCGCATTACTCGGAGACCCAGATGTGCTCGTCCTCGACGAGCCAACCGTTGGTCTCGATCCGGTCCTGCGGCGGGATCTCTGGGGGACGTTCGCAGAGCTGGCGGCAAGGGGCGTGACCCTGCTGGTTTCAAGCCACGTTATGGAGGAGGCCGGGCACTGTGACGAGCTGCTGCTGATGCGAGACGGCGAGCTGCTCGCCGCCGAATCCCCGGAGAAGCTGCGGGCCCGCACCGGCCGGCAGCAACTCGACGAGGCCTTCCTGGCCCTGATCGAAGGGCGGGAAGCAGGTGACCACATGGCGGGCGAGGGCCGATGACGGGTCGAGATGGGTCCCTGTCACAGGGCACGCGAGGACGGGCAATGCGCGGAGTGGCGGTCAGATGAGCGCGCGCATCACCTGGGCAACCGCGCTGCGCGTGCTGACTCAGCTGCGTCGCGACCCGCGGACAATCGTGCTCCTGATGGCGGTGCCCGGTTTCCTGCTGGCCCTGCTCAAGGGGGCGTTCCACCAGGATCCCGAATCCTTCCAACACGTCGGCGGTCCGCTCGTCGGGTTGTTCCCGTTCAGCACGATGTTCGTCGTCACCTCGATCACGATGCTGCGCGAGCGGACCACCGGAACGCTGGAGCGCCTGATGTCGTTGCCGCTGGCCAAGCTCGATCTGCTCTTCGGTTATGGGATCGCCTTTGCGTTTGTCGGGGTCATCCAGGCCGCGCTGACGTCGGCGGTGGCATTCGGGCTGCTCGGCCTCGATGTCGTCGGCTCCACTGCCGTGGTCGTGGCGCTCGCGGTCGGCAACGCGCTGCTGGGGATGTCGCTCGGCCTATTTGTCAGCGCGTTTGCCCGGACTGAGTTCCAGGCGGTTCAGTTCATGCCGGCGATCGTCTTCCCTCAACTGCTGCTCTGTGGGTTGTTTGTGGCGCGCGAGAAGATGATCGATGTCCTGCAGACCGTGTCCGCCGCGTTGCCTCTGACCTATGCCTTCGACGCTTTGAACAGGGTCACGACGCTGGGCTCGCTGGGCTCGCGCGGAAGGCTTGACGTCATCGTTATCGCGGGAGCGACGCTTCTCCTGCTCGCCCTTGGTGCCGCCACCTTGCGTCGTCGTAGCCCCTGACGCTGCAATCTGCTCTCGCTCCCTCTTCCGGCGGGGGAGAATCGCTGCGGTTCGTGTCTGGGATCAGGTGGCGAGCGTTGCGGCCAGCTGGACGAAATAGTCGAGCGCGGCGGGGTTGGCGAGCGAGTCGCGGCTGGCGACCTGCCCAGCCGGCGTGCCCGTCAGGATGCGCTTGACCGGAACCTCGAGCGCCTTCCCGCTCAGCGTGCGTGGGACCTCGGCGATCTGGAAAACCTCGTCGGGGACATGGCGCGGTGAGCACTGGCGGCGGATCCGCTGGGCGATCTCCTTGCGCAGCGTGTTGTCGAGCTCAGCGCCCTCGCGCAGCACGACGAACAGCGGCATCCAGCCCTCGGTCCCGGGACGCGGCACGTCGACGACAAGAGCGTCGACGACGTCATCGACGTCGAGCACCGCGCGATAGATCTCGCTCGTTCCCATGCGTATCCCGGAGCGGTTGATGGTCGAATCCGAGCGACCGTAGATGACTGCGGTGCCGCGCGAGGTGATTTCGATCCAGTCGCCGTGGCGCCAGACACCCGGGTAATGCTCGAAGTAGCTGGCCCGGTAGTGGCTGCCGTCCGGATCCCCCCAGAAGAAGACCGGCATCGAGGGCATCGGCTCGGTGACGACGAGCTCGCCAACCTGGTCGATCACCGCGTTGCCATCCTCGTCCCAGGCCTCGACCGCGGCGCCCAGCGCGCGGCCCTGCAGCTCGCCGCGGTAGACGGGCAGCAGCGGAACGCCGCCGACGAACGCTGTGCAGAGGTCGGTGCCGCCGCTGGTCGAGAAGAGCCATGTGTCGGAGCCGAGGTGCTCATACACCCAATCGAAGCTCTCGGGGGAAAGGGGAGACCCGGTTGAGCCGATCGCCTTCAGCCGGCTGAGATCGCGGCCGGCGGCCGGCTCCACTCCCGCCTTCATACAGGCGGCGATGTAGGACGCGCTCGTGCCGAACATCGTGATGCCTGCTCGCTCGGCAAGATCCCAGAGCACGTTCATATCCGGGTGGCCGGGGTTGCCGTCGTAGAGGACGATCGCCGCCGGCGTAAGCAATCCGGAGACGAGGAAGTTCCACATCATCCAGCCGGTCGTCGTGAACCAGAAGAGGCGATCGCCGGGGTGGGAGTTCACATGGAGGTGGAGCTTCTTCAGGTGCTCGAGCAGGATCCCGCCCTGGCCCTGGACGATCGCCTTCGGCAGGCCGGTCGTGCCAGACGAATAGAGGACCCAGAGCGGGTGGTCGAAGGGGACGCGGTCGAAGAACAGCTCGGCCCCCTCCCCTCCGGCGAGGATCTCGTCCCATGGCATCGCGTTGCGCAGGGGGGAGAGGTCGGCCTGAGGATCGAGGTAGGGAAGGACGATCGTTCGCGCCAGACTCGGCATGGCGGCTTGAAGCTCGGCGATCACGTCGCGCCGGTCGAAGTCCTTGCCCCCGTAGCGGTAGCCGTCGACCGCGAACAGAACCTTGGGCTCGATCTGCGCGAAGCGGTCGATCACGCTGGCGGGACCGAAATCGGGAGAGCAGCTCGACCAGACCGCGCCGATGCTGGCGGTCGCAAGAAAGGCGACTATCGCCTCCGGGATGTTCGGCAGGTAGGCGACGACTCGATCTCCCCGCTCGACTCCCAGATCCCGAAGCCCCGTGGCCAGAGCGGCCACCTGGGCCCGCAGCTCACCCCAGCTCAGCTCTGTCAGCTCGCGCAGCTCGGAGGCGTGCAAGATTGCCGGCTCGGCGTCGTTCTTGCCGGCGAAGACGTGCTCGGCGTAGTTGAGCTCCGTGCCCGCGAACCACTTCGCTCCCGGCATCGCCCGGCCGCTGAGGGCGCGGTCATAGCCTCCGTCCGCCCGGACGTCGAAGAAGTCCCAAATCGAGCGCCAGAAAGCCTCGAGGTCCTCGACCGACCAGCTCCAAAGCTCCTCGTAGCTGCCGAATTGCAGGTTGCGCTCCGCCTGCAGCCAACGCAGGTATTCCGCCATCCGGGTTTGCTCGAGGAACTCGGGTGAGGGCTTCCAGAGCAAATCTCCTCGCCCGGCGCTTGCGGATGCGGACTCCACGCCTGGGATTATCGCTGGGATGCGGCGGGTGGGACTCGAACCCACAAGCCCTTGCGGGCAGCGGCTTTTGAGACCGCCTCCTTTGCCAGTTTGGACACCGCCGCCGGTGCTTGCGAAAGTCTAGGCCCGAAACGCGGGGACTACGCGGGCTGGGGGGCGTCGGGGCCTGCCGGCGCGCCCGCCCCATAGTCCTCGCCGGATCCGATCGGTCGCTCCTCCTCGACGTGCCAGTCCTGGCTGAACCCGTAGAACGCGGCGACGATCAGGGCAAGCTGAATCACGATCAGGACGATCACGAGGGTGCCGATCAGCGCAACCGGGATAGACGCGCCGAGGAATCCGGCCTTGTCGCGGGCGAACCAGCTGTTGGCGCCGGCCGTGCAGAAGATCGCCAGGATCATCGAGAGGGATGCCGCGACCGGCAGGACCCCCCGGCTCCAGCGGGAGACGCGATAGGCGAAGAGGACGTAGAGGCCGGCATAGATGAGGCAGATGACGCCCATAATCGTGCCGCCGCTGAGCAACGAGAAGCCGGCGATGGTGACCAGAGCCGCAATTGCCGCGGTCGCCAGCATCAAAAAGAGGATCACGAACTTCGTCGTGATCACCGTCGGTTTCCCGCGATTCGGGTGCCACAGCTCGTATCCCGGCGTCACCTCTCCTACCGTCACGGCATCGATCATAGAATCTGTTGGCGACGACGCGGCGTTGGCCGCGCGTTAAGCGCAAACGACGAAGTCGCGCGGGCGTGGCGGAATTGGTATACGCGTCAGGCTTAGGACCTGGTGGGCTTCGGCCCGTGGGGGTTCAAATCCCTCCGCCCGCATTGGCTGTCGGTGCCCGGGAGTGGGGCTGAGACAACGCCCCGCGAGGCAGCTGCGCAACCCTGCGCTTGCAGCGCCGGCTGACCCGGGCGGTTATGCCGCGGGGGAGACGTAAACTGCGGGCCCGCCTGGGGGAGTGAGTTAACGGCTATGCGCACGGTCTCCAAAACCGGCGATTCCAGGTTCGAGTCCTGGCTGCCCCGCTCGATTCGCTTGGCTCTGTAGGCCGCATTCCCGCTCCCGGTGCGGGATTGCGGCGGCGCTGCCTCGGATTGGCCGAGAGGTCAACGGAGGTCAGCGAAAGTCAGAAAAAGGCTGTTTTCGACCCCTTTCATTCCCCTGGACATTCCCCTGAGAGGCCGTTCCCGGCCGTCGTCGTGGGCCAGCAACCCCTACCGTCCCGGCTATGCACCGGCTGGCCTTTCTTCGGATGGCGTTCCAACATGGCTGGTCGCGCGTTCGCCACCCCGCCGAGAACCTAAGCCTGGTCCTCGCGCTGCTCGCGGCCTTTGGCCTGCCGACGACGATTGGACTGCTGCGAGACGCGGGGGTTGTCGGCCTGGCGATAGGGCTCGCGGCCGGCGTTGTCGGGCTGGTCTTCGAGGGCTCCTTCCGGCTCTGGAGTGCCGCGAACGCCGACGATCGTCAGGCCGCTGAGCTGCGGGCTGCCTGCGAAGGCTGGCGCGCGGAGGTCGAGCACTTCACGGAGATCCGTAACGCCGCGCGCCCTCCGGTGCCCGAGCGACCCAACAACGCCCGCCGCAATCTCAGCCGGCGAGTCGCTGGGCTTGACCCGTTACCCGAGCCGGACGTTCAGGACGACCGCGCAGCCTGGGAGGCTGCCGACGCCCACGACCGCGAGACCGTCAGCCGGTACATCGCCGAGTTCGCCAGGCCGGGCGAGGCGCTGTTCAATGCGCTCGTCCAGCGAGGATCGCTGGCGGGTCAGGACCGTGATCGCGACCTCGTGCGCTCGCCGCGAACCTGCGATCAGATCGGCGAGGCGCTGCGAATCATCCAAATGGGCGAGTGGGGCGACCTTCGCTGGAATCCGGCGTAGGTAACGAACGGCGGGGGCAGGTCGCCCCAATGGCAAGGCGTTCCAGCCGCCTGCTTCTCAGCGGTGTCTCCGCAAGCCGGTTCGACTCCGGCCGGGACGCTACGACTGCTGCTCCGGGTCGGGTGGCATGAATAGCGCTCGCCCGGCCCAATCGGGCACAGCTCGATCCAAGGCCGCCCAAGTGTCGTCAGGGCCAACGTAGGGGATCGTGACCTGCCCGTGGTCGTCAGCTTTGAGCTCAATGGGCGGATGTAGCTTCAACTCGGCGGCGAGCTTCTCCAAGGCGTCGGCGACCTCGGCACGGCCCTCGGCAGTCTCAATTGCTTTGGGGTAGCAGTAAAGAAACGACACGGCCTCCATTGAGAAACCGTAGCGCCTAGCGGCTAGCTCGGGAAGTAGCAGGAACCGGGTCCGCGCGTCAGGACTGGTTTTCGATGTGTTCGCGTACCTGTTCCTCGGGACTCGGCAAAGACCAAATCCCGATTGCGCTTAGTCCCTCCCGCAATGGAGAGTTTCGGACGCACCTTCCGGGTGGGTCAGCATTTGCGAAAAATAGAGGGGGCCAGAGAACGTAGGTCCAGCTCGATTCGACCTGTACCGAGTTAGTCGATCGGGATGCCTCGATATCGGCGCAATACTCCCGAACAACCCCAAAGCTAGTGCCGCCCCAAAAAATTACTTGGGCGAGAAGAAACAAAAAAACAAAAAAGGTGGTGACTGCGGCGACGATCGGTTGATCGCTGCTCATTCGACGCCTTCGCATTCATGCAACATCGTTTCGGCTATCGACCGCGCGGCTCCATTTTCGTTGTTTGCCAATTCGTAGAGCCTCGACTTGGAAAGTTCATCGACCCGATCATCAATGCAACCGATTTCGGCATCCGATGCCCCCTTGCTTTCCAAGGCCGTAAGGAATCCTGCTTTGAGCTTCTGGCGAGCTTCGTCAGCCTGCGCATCCGTGGGATTCGCCTGATACCCGCCCCCCGACGGTACGCATTCGGCTTCAAGCTTGGCGTTGATTGCGATTACGTCTTTTCGTTCGGCCTCCGTAAGCGAGGCTGCCGAGTTCTCGCGTAGCTTTGCCGGTGGAAGGCGTTCAAGCCCGTGCTGGTAGCACCGCGCAACGGAAGGCTTGGTTCCAGCGGCGATGAGTTCTCGGTAATAAGCCTCAAACGCCTTTGCTCCGTTGGGAGTCGGGAGCGACACGCCTGAACTCGTAGTTGCATCCGAAGAAGTATCGACACCGCAGCCGGCTGACACGACCATGATTACTGCTGCTGCTGTTGGAATCAGAATCCGGGCCAGGCGCATCCCCGCTCCCCTCGGTGTTCCCGAAAATGACCGGGGGAGTATTACACCCCTTCCAGCCAATCAAGCCGGAACGGCAGCAAGCGGCCCGGCGGCCGCTTTCCCTCTGCCTCTCCCGTTCAGCGGTGCCCTTCCGGCCCTCAGTCCTGCGAGCAAGGTCACATAGGCACCTGGCTCGTTGATGGGAGTCGTCTGAGCCTGGCAGCGGCCGGCGGCACGTCAAGGCCCGCTCCGCGGACCTCGCTGGCGCGCCCTTTCGGGTGACGTGCCACCTCATCCGCTGCCGGACGGCTCCACGATTCCCATCAACGAGCCAAGGAGGTGCGCAATGAGCGCCACGGCCATCCAGTCCTGTCCCACGCAGCTCAACGTGCTCGGCCGCTACAGCGTGTCTGATGAGGCGCGTGCCCTGATCGGCCGCCGCATCGACGGCGAGGTCTTCGTCTACGACTACCCGAACGACGGCCACGGTCGCCGCTACTTCGTTGAGTCGGGTTTCGAGTCGAAGGCGGAGCTGGCGGTGCTGCTCGCCGACTACCGGCGACAGGCGGAGCGGCTTGGCACCTGTCCGATGAGCCACGACGCAATCGAGCGGACCTTCGAGCTTGCCGCCCTCGCTTAGCCGGCGCCCCGCATGGTCGCACGCTTCGCGTGCGGGGGCGGGGGCACCGGCTCCCGCATCGGGCGGGAGCAAGGACAAAGGAGCACCCCATGACTGACCTAGCGACCCCCCTTCTGGAGGTCGACAAGATTGAGGTGGTCGAGGGCTTCAACCCCCGCACCCACATGGACCCCGACGCGCTCGCGCGGCTCGCCGGCAACCTCGGCAAGACGGACGTTGTGCAGCCGCTCACCGTCCGGCCGATCAAAGGCGGCAAGTTCGCCGTGGTCGCCGGGCACCGGCGCCTGGAGGCGGCGAAGCTGGCCGGCATCAAGAAAGTGCCGGTCCACGTTCGCAAGAACGGCAACGCCCGCGCGGCCGCTCTCTCGGAGAACCTCCACCGCGAGGACCTCGACCCGATCGACACGGCTCGCGGTCTCACGGAGCTGGCCGCCGAGCTGAACCTGACGACCAACAAAAAGATTGCCGAGGAGCTGGACGTCTCGGATAGCTGGGTGAGCCAGCATCTTCGTCTGCTGAAACTCCCCGAGGCGGTCCAGACCTACATCGCCCAGGGCCACGTCCCGGTCGAGGCCGAGCGCGACCTGCGCGGCATCGCCAAGGTCTCCCCACGGATCGCCGAGTGCATCTGCGAGCTGGCGAAGCGCCGCAAGATCAAAGGCCGCGAGTTCGTCGTCAACTTCGGCGATCTGTTCGAGGCGGTCGCCCAGGCGCGCTTCGAGGACCGCCCGACGATGATCGACCCAGGCGCGGTTCGCCTCAGCGACGTGATCGCCGACGCGAAGAAGCGCCGCGACCTCGGCGACCGTCACTTGGCGGCAAAGCCCTACACCCACACCGACGACCCGACGCTGCGCTTCGGCGAAGCCGAGATCGACGCGGCGCGCGCCGCCGGTTGCCTGGTCGAGCATCAGGTCGACCACGGCGAATGGACCTCGACGGTCGCCTTCATC
>JBAVGD010000392.1:0-1578 GCA_049684635.1 Solirubrobacterales bacterium
GTAGTAGACCAGCACGCGGTGCTCGACAGCCACCAAGTGCACCCATTCGCCGCACAGTGCTTTGCTGATCTTCCACTTGCGACCTTTCACCTCGATCTTTCCTTGTGGATCCACTTTTAGCACCCAAGCTCCCGAAGGATATTCCCAGCGCGGTGGTCGCGCATCGTAGCGCCGACGGCTGGGACACCACACACTGGCGGGAGTCTTCATGTGCAACGCTTCGTGCGGCCGAACATGGTTGTGCTCCCAGCGGTAGGCGTCCAGCCAGGCTTGCAGATGCCGTCCAGGAAAACCTCTACGATTCAGCGCTCGCTGCAGTGACCCATGAAACCGCTCGACTTTTCCCTGTGTCTGCGGGTGCCGTATGCCGCTCCAGCACAATCGAATCCCTTGGCGTATCAACCACAGCGACAGTTTGGTTCGACCCGACGGCGATTGCTGGCTCCACCACGGCGTGCCGTGATCCATCAGCATGGCTTCTGGGACGCCGCAGCTATAAAACGCTGTTTCCATTTGCTCCCGCACAGGCTGCCCATCGGTGCTGCCGTTGGCCGCCAGAAGGATCACGTAGCGGCTATGATCGTCGAGCACCGACAGAGGACCGACCGGCTGCGGCCATCCCTTAGGTCCCTTGAAATCCATCTGCCACAATTCATTGGGCTGTTCGCGCTCAAAGCGCTGGAGGGCAGTCGGGTGTTGGTCGACTTGTTTCACCAAATCGTGACGCAGCAGAATGCGATGGATCGTGTTCCGTGCCAGCTCAACACCTTCTCGCGCAAGCACAACTCGCAGCTTGCGCGCGCCCCAGTCGGGATAACGCAATCGCACCTCCATTACCCGTTGTTCTAGAACCGCGTCCGTGCGCCCGGGGCTGGCCAGCGGCTTGCGGCTGCGCTCCGCAATCCCCTGCACGCCGTGCCGCTGATATCGTCGCAGCCACAGGTATCCGGTCGGACGTGAAATGCCAAATTCCTGGCACAAAGAACGAAAAGGTTTCGATTTCCGCGCGGCTGCCACTACAAACTCCACGCGTTGCTCATGAACATCCATAGTCCTCCACGGCATCCCCCACCTCCGGCGCGTGAAGCGCGCCGAAGTGTAAAGGATGTCCCGGGACAATCTGTAAAGGATGTCATGGGGCTGAACAGGTTTTCTCGTAAGTGTTCATTCTAAAGAGCATCAAGCCACTTGTTTTCTGAGAGTTAGGCAAGTATTCATTCTAAAGAGTTTACCTGGGTTAATTTGCACTAAAATAGTGCAAATTGTGTAAGTGTTGCGAACACAAGACTTAGGCTACAAATCGGTCCCAAAAAGGCCAGCTGGAAGCTGGCGCGGTCTGAGTGGAGCCGCATTGATATACCACCATTGCTATACAATGAGAGTAATTATTTGTCAAGGACCAAAATGGGAAAGCGCAGGTAGCACGGTCAGGTTCCGTCAGGTATTCAGGAGCGGTTGCCCAGATTTTGCAAGGCTGGGCGCGGTGCGGCGTTGGACGTAAACTCTCTTCCTGGTGTTCACTAAGCGGCTTCGGGAGGGAATACGGCGCGGCGAGATCACTTGCAGTGTGCGGATCTG
>JBAVGD010000393.1:0-2106 GCA_049684635.1 Solirubrobacterales bacterium
CAGTACCCCCTTCTCCTCCATCCGCCTTAGCAGGCGCAGTGCCGTGGGCCGACTAACACCCAGACGGTCCTCGATCGACCTCGTCGTGACGACCGGGTTCTCGCAGATCAGGTCGACGAGGGCGACGGCGTTAGAGGTTCCCATGGTCGCCGCCACCTGGAGGTAGCTCTCGCGCAGGGCGATGATTCGCTGGGCGCGCTGGACCGCGTCGTCGGCCTGGGTCTCGACCGCGGTCAGGAAGAGATCGATCCAAGGGATCGGGTCACCCGTCTCACGGATCGCCTGCAGGGCGTCGTAGTAAGCCTGGCGCTGGCGCTCGAGGTACGCGCTCAGATAGAGCAGCGGCACGGTGAGTCGGCCGCGAGTGATCAGGAAGAAAACGAGTTGCAACCGCCCGAGCCGCCCGTTGCCATCGAGGAACGGGTGAATTGTCTCGAACTGGGAGTGGAGGAGCGCGTTTTGCACAAGCAACGGCAACTCGGGCTCCTCATGCGCGAACTGCTCCCAGTCGGCCAGAAGAGCCGGCAGCTCGCCCGGCGGAGGGGGTACGAACAGGGCGGTTTCGATCGTCGAACCCGGTGGGCCGATCCAGTTCTGGCTCGTGCGCAGCTCACCCGGGGCGCGCTCGCGACCGCGGACGCCGTCCATCAGGCGGCAGTGCATCTCGCGCAGCAGGCGGGTGCTGACCGGCAGCTCGTTGAGGCGCTCGAGCGCCCATCGCATCGCGGCGACGTAGTTGACGACCTCCTCGACGTCGGCGTTCGGGACCGCGCCCGCGGCGCTGACCTCGAAGACCTCGGCCATGCTTGCCCTCGTCCCCTCGATCCGCGTCGAGGAGAGCGCCTCCCGCAGCAGGTATGGCCGGATGAGGAGGTCGGGGTTCTGGATGAGCCGACCAATGCCCGCGAGCTGGCCCAGTGCCCCCTCCGCCTCGGCGAGCAGGCGCACGGTCGAAGCGGGCAGGTCCAGCGCGCGCGGTATCGCCGCCGGGAAGTAGGCCACGTAGCCATGACGCCCCGGAGTACGGCGCGCTTCGCCGAACGAAGTTCGCGCATGCGTCTCGATCTCCACGCAGGCACCATACACAACCATAACGTTTATTGCGCACAACGTTAGGGACAAGCAGGGACTCTAACGCACCCTTCAGTGTCAGCGGGACAGCAGGTCGCCGAAGCGGGCCAACATCGCCCTCAACCTCGCCCTCGTCCCGCCGCTGGGAATCGTGGGCGCAGGCATCGCCTTGGTCCTGTCGTACCTGGTGGTACTGGCGCTCATGTACATGTTCACGCAGCGCCTCTTTCCTGTGCCCTACGAATGGCTCCGCCTCGCCCGCATTGTCCTCGTCTCAGCAGCCCTAGTCGGCCTCGGCGAGTGGTTGCTGCCCACCGCCGGCCTCGGCGGCTTCGTCGCCCGCACCGCCCTCTGGCTCGCCTACCCCGCCGCGCTACTGGTCAGCGGCTTCCTCAACGAGGAAGAGCGCCGCTGGCTCGCTCACCTCCGCCATCCTGCCGAAGCCATCCGGCGCTTGCGCCTGCTTCCCGGCGAGGCGGCACAGGTCGAAGGCGCGGTCCCGGAGGCCTATGAGGCTGAGCTAATGGACGAGGACGCCCGAGCCTAACCCCGTCCGCTCTCGCCTGATGTCGAGCTAGGAGGTCTGAATTTGTTCGGTCCGATCTCAAATGGGCCTGTTTAGCAAGGGTCTCACGTCAAAAGTGGGGCGCCGGTGGGCTTTCGGTCCCGGAGACGGAGGCTCGATTCCGCTTGCGCCTCAAACGTAGGTAGAGGCGGAAGTGGCTCTCGGGAGTGTCACCATCGACTTCCCGTCTTCCAAACAGCCCTATGTACGCTGTCATTCGTGCTATCTCGCTTGTAGTAGGAGAGAGGTTTAGTACGCTGCTGTTGCTGCACAAAGGGCCTAAAGTTCAGACCAAGTCGTCAGGATACGTTTCTTGACATAATAGTACTTAGCAGCATGTGTGACTAGCCTAGCACATTGTTACTCATAGTGTTAGTGGCCGACCCATCCTATGACGGTAGGATCAGGTTGATCAGTTGTTGCCGTCACGCGGTCGAGAATGTCAGCCCAGTGGCTGTCATCATTACTCA
>JBAVGD010000394.1:0-7042 GCA_049684635.1 Solirubrobacterales bacterium
ACATAGTAGTTGCGTCAACTATTATGCCTACATAATAGATATGTCAATATCAGACATAGAACCTGTTTCAGAATGAGCGCGAGACCGGGGAGGTCGATGACCAAGTGAGACGGTCACGGCACGGTTCCCGCGTAGCAGCGCTACGCGGGACACCGGGACGGGGCCGTATCGCGCAGCGTCACTCGGACTCATCCGGGCCGTGGTCATTCTGGAACAGGTTCTAGCCGTATTCGTAGCCAGATTCCGCTTCTTCTCGTTCCCCTTCGGCTTCTCTGCATTTTCTCTGCCCTCACCGGAGCCGGGCTCGATGAGAGAATCGGATCGTGGACGGGGCAATTCTCTGGCGGGTGGCGCTGGTGCAGCTTGTGGCGGTGGCCGGGCTCTCGATGGTGCTGGGGCTGGCGCTGCCTCACAGCTTCTTTGAGGGCTGGGGATGGCTGGTCGGGCCGGCCGCCTGGATGCTCTGCGCTTGGGCGACGGCACGTGTGGTGGGAATGCCGGTCGCGTTTGCTCTGGCTGGGGCGGCACTGGCGGGGATCCCGAGCCTGCTCGCCGTGGTTGTCGGACTTCACTGGCTGGGCGCCGCGGTGGCCGTGGCGCTGTTTGCCGCTTGGTGCTCGCGGCTGCCGCGAGAGACGCCGATCTGATTTCCCAACGACACGATGCGCCCGGCGAGAATCGAACTCGCGACCTCCGGCTTGAAAGGCCGGCGCTCTTTGGCACCCAGGAGGTGCCGTTGACCACTGAGCTACGGGCGCTCGGTGCCTGAACTCTAAACGCCCGGCCGAGAGAGCACCGGCCGGCATCTCGGCTCGCGGCATAGCCGGGATCGATGGAAGAATCACCTCGTGAGCGCACCCATCGAACACGGGCCGGCATGGATCTGGGTCTGAAGGGACGCGTCGCTCTGGTGATGGGCGCCAGCCGCGGGATCGGGCGCGCGATTGCCGCGGCGCTTGCCCACGAAGGGGCCCGGGTAGCGATCGCCAGCCGGTCGCGGGAGCGGATCGAGGCCGCGGCCACCGAAATCGATGGCGATGTCTCGCCGTTCGTCGCGGACGCGTCGGACCTGGACCGGCTCGGCGCGCTGCCGGGCGAGGTTGCGGCGGCGCTCGGTCCCGTCGACATCCTCGTCGCCAACACCGGTGGCCCGCCGTTTGGCGGCGCCCTCGATCATGAGCTCGAGGACTGGGAGCGGGCCTACCGCTCGCTCGTCCTCGCTCCGCGCGTACTTGCCGGTACGGTCCTGCCGGGGATGCGCGAGCGTGGCTGGGGACGCATCGTCAACGTCGGCTCCAGCTCCACGCGGGAGCCGATCCCGGGGCTCAACCTCTCCAACTCGCACCGGATGGCCGCTGTCGGCTTCTTGAAGACGCTGTCGCGAGAGGTCGCCGCCAACGGGATCACGGTCAACACGGTGGCGACGGGGCGCTTTGCGACCGAACGCCTGGCCTCCAACGACGGCTCGATGGAGCCCGCCGAGGCGGCAGCCAGGAACGAAGTGCCGGCGGGGCGACTGGGACGACCGGAGGAGTATGGGGACCTGGTCGCCTTCCTCTGCTCCGAGCGCGCCGCCTACATCACCGGAACGGTGATCCCGATCGACGGCGGCCTGCTCCACTCGGCGTTCTAGGACGGTGGCGGTGCCCGAGGTCTTGCCGGCGCTTGACCTCTGGGACTCTTGTGTCGCACTAGCCTTGGGTTTGCAGTGAGCAACTCGCACCCCGGCCATATTCACGGCGCCTCGGCGGACGCCGACCACGGCAAGCTGACGCTCGCGCTCGTCTTGATCGTCGGCTTCATGGTCGCCGAGGTCGTGACGGGGATCGTCGCCAACTCCCTGGCGCTGCTCTCCGACGCCGGTCACATGTTGACCGACGCCGCGGCGATCGGGTTCTCGCTCGTTGCCCTGCGGCTAAGCCGCCGGCCGGCCGGCGGCTCGATGACGTTCGGCCTCAAACGGGTCGAGATCCTGGCCGCCCAGGGCAACGGGATCACGCTGCTCGTGCTGGCGGCGCTGATCGCGCTCGAGGCCGCGCGGCGCCTCTTCTCCCCGCCCGACGTCGACGGCGGGTTGATGCTGGCGGTCGCGCTGGCCGGGATCGCCTTCAATCTCGCGGCGGCCGCGATCCTCGCGCGGGCGAACCGCCGGAGCCTGAACATCGAGGGCAGCTTCCAGCACATCGTCACCGACCTCTACGCCTTCATCGGCACCGCGATCGCCGCCGGCTTGATTCTCCTCACGGGCTTTGACCGGGCCGACGCGATTGCCTCGCTGCTGGTCGCGGGGTTGATGATGCAGTCCGCCTACGGCCTGCTGCGGGATTCCGGCCGGATCTTCCTCGAGGCATCGCCGAAGAGCCTGGACCCGGAGGAGATCGGGAAGCGCATGGCGGGACAGCCCGAGGTGGTCGATATCCATGACCTGCATGTCTGGGAGGTGACGTCTGAGTTTCCAGCGCTGTCGGCGCACGTCACGGTGAAGCAGGCGGCCGACTGCCATCGGGCACGGCTTGCCATGGCGGACCTGCTCGAGCGGGAGTTCGGCATCCACCACTCGACGCTCCAGGTCGAGCACGAGCCGGAGCAGCTGCTTCAGATCAAGGACTCGCCGGGCAACGCCTGAGCAGGTCGTCGCTGCCGCGAACTGGGACACCTCAACGTGGCAACGCCCTCCGGCGCGACTGGCTACTCGTCCGGGGGGCGCTCGCGCATCGACGGGAAGAGGATCACATCGCGCAGATTCTTCGAGCCGCTGAGGATCATCATCAGGCGGTCGACACCGAGGCCGCAGCCGCTGGCCGGCAGCATTCCGTATTCGAGGGCGCGCACGAACTCGGCGTCGTGCTCATGCGGGCTCTCCTCCGCGCCGGATTCCTGACGTTCGCGCTGTTCGACGAAGTGCCGGCGCTGTTCGTCGGGGTCGTTGACGTCGGTGCCGCCGCCGACTATCTCCATCCCGGCGACGATCCCGTCGAAGGCCTCGCCGAGCAGCTCCGGCGCTTCGCACTGCGGCTTCACCAGCGGCCAGAGCGCGAGTGGCAGATCGACGATGAAGGTCGGCTGGATCAGCTTCGACTCGACCACCTTGCCCTGCAGACGGTCGACCAGCCCCGCCCAGTCGTCGCCGGGCTCGGCGTCGGGACCGACGAGCTCGGCCAGCTCGTCACGGCTCGCGTCGACGATGTCGACTCCCGTCTCCTCCTTGATCGCGTCGCGCAGCGACACCCGCGCCCACGGCGTCTTGAAGTCGATCGTCTGGCCGTCCCGCTCGACCTTCGTCGTCCCCAGCACCCGCTCGACAACGCTCGCCACGAGCTCCTCGGCGAACGCCATCACGCCGTTGTAGTCGGCGCAGCTGACGAACCACTCGAGCATCGTGAACTCGGGGTTGTGCTGGGGCGACATGCCCTCGTTGCGGAAGAACCGGCCGAGCTCGTAGACATCCTCGAAGCCGCCGACGATCGTGCGCTTCAGGTAGAGCTCGGTCGCGATCCGCAGGAAGAGGTCGCGGTCGAGCGCGTGGTGGTGCGTCTTGAAGGGGCGTGCCGCGGCGCCACCGGTGAGCCGCTGGAGGATCGGCGTTTCCAGCTCGACGTAGCCGCGCTCGTTCATGTGCTCACGAATCGCGGCGAGGACCTTGGCCCGTAGCGCGAAGGTCTCGCGCGAGGGCTGGTTCGCCATCAGGTCGAGTTCCCGCCGGCGATAGCGGGTGTCGGGATCCTCGATGCCGTGGAAGAGGTCGGGCGGGTCGCGCAGGGCCTTCGCCAGCAGCGTGCACTCCCGGACGCTGAGCGCAAGTTCGCCCCGCTTGGTCACGTAGAGGTCGCCCTCGACCCCAACCATGTCGCCGATGTCGAGTGCCTCGATCCGGTCGTAGGCCTCCTGGCCGAGGGCATCAACCCGCGCGTAGGCCTGGATCGTCCCCGATAGGTCGCGCACATCGAAGAAGGTCGTCTTGCCGTGGACGCGCTGGGCGGTCATGCGGCCGGCGATCCGGTAGGAGAACTCGTCGTGCTCCCCGTGCCCCAGCTGCTCGGGATCGTGCGCCGCCTGGATCGCCTCGATCCTGATGCGGTCGGGGAAGGACCGCGGGAAGGGGTCGACCCCTTCCGCGCGCAGCCGCTCGAGCTTGGCGCGGCGCTCCGCTTCGGTGGAACCCGCCGCGGGCTCAGCCCGCGCGGAGGAATCGCTCATGAGGCCGGCTGCTCCTCCGCGCTCAAGGCGCGAGGCCGACTGTTACCCGCTCGCCACCCATGTAGTCGGGCATCGTATTGGCGTCGCGCAGCATCTCCCGCATCGCCGGCCCGTGGTGGGTGTCGTGCTCGAGCGCCATCCGCCAGCCGCTCGGCGTCTCCTCGATCAAGCCGCGGATCACACCGAGGCCGTCCTCCCCGCAATCGCCGGTCACCGCGATGCGCGGCTCGCGCTGGATCTCGGGGGAGCGATCGAAGATCGTCTCGTCGGTGACGTAGGGAAGGTTGGCGAGCACCATGTCGACGGCTTCCTCGAGCACTGAGTCAGGCAGCCCCTCCGCAACGGTCACCTCCAGCGAAAGCCCAAGTCGCTCGGCGTTCTCACGAGCGGCTTCGGCTGCCTCGGGCGAGAGATCCGATGCCGTAACCCGCAGGTCGGGACGCTCGTTGAGCAACGCGAGCGCAACCGCTCCAGAGCCGGTTCCGACCTCATGCACGCGGGCCCCCTCCGGGAGTTCCGCAGCCGCCTCGACGAGTAGGCCGGTCTCGCGGCGCGGGATCAGGACCCGCGCGTCGACGGCGATGTCGATCCCCCGGAACTCCTCATGGCCGAGGATGTAGGCCATCGGCTCGCGGTCCTCGCGACGGGCCACGGCCACTTCGATCGTCTTAAGAAGCTCGGGCGACACCTCACCGGTGCCGTCTTGCGAGAGCTCCTCCACCGTCATCCCGAGGACGTCGGCGACGAGGGCCTCCGCGTCGGCGCGCGGCTCGTCGCAGCCGGCGGCGGCAATCCGCTCCGTGGCCGCCTCCAGAACCGCGCCGACGGGCTTCGGCTCACTCATCGATGCCTACCGATACCAACGCCAAACGCCTCCTCATATATGTGGCAGATGTCTTGTGCACGAATCAGTCCTCGTCGTGAAGGTCAGGCGGCCGGCCCAAGATCGGCTGCCAGCGGCGCCTCGACACGGGACAGGTTGCCATAGCGGCGTCTAACCAGGTACACCCAGGCAGCGCCGATGACCATTATTCCAAGGCTCTCCAGCTGGGCACCCGTCAGGCCCAGCGCGACGTCGTGGTTGCGCCGTATGAACTCGACGAGGAAGCGCTCGGTGCCGGAGTAGATCAGGTAGATCGCGAAGAGGACCCCGGTGCGGAAGCGGTCCCGCAGCTGCCAGAGGATCCAGGCCCCCAGTCCCATCGCCAGGGTCTCGTAGATCGGTGTCGGGTGGACGGTGCGATCGGTGGGAACGGTGCCGTGGGGATAGGACATTGCCCAGGGGCCGTTCCACGGCTTGCCGTAGTCGCCATCACCTGAGAGCTGGCAGCCCACCCGACCGATCGCGTAGCCGAGGGCCAGGGCCGGCGCGACAAGATCGAGCAGGGTGAGGCTGAGGAAGTGGCGGCGGCGAGCCCAGAGCAGAACCCCGATGGCGCCGCCGATGGCGCCGCCGTACCAGACCAGTCCCGAACCGCCGAAGAGGTTGCCGAAGAGGTCATGCTTGACGCTGTCGTAGTTCTGAACGATGAAGTAGACGCGCGACCCGATCACGCCGCCGACCAGCGCCGCGAAGCCCATCTCGTAGGCCCAGTCGCCGGGCTTGCCGATCTCCTTCAGTCGCTTCCCGATCAACGCGCCCGCCCCGAGAAAGGCAAGCGCGAACATCAGGCCAAAGGTCTGCAGGGTCAGCGGGCCAAGGTGGATCTCCGGATACATGTCCTGCCTCTAACGCGTCCAGGGTCTAGTCGTCGAGCAGCGTAGCCAGCAACGCCTTCTGCGTGTGGAGACGGTTCTCGGCCTGGTCCCAGACCGCGGACTGCGGCCCGTAGAGCACCTCAGCCGTGATCTCCTCACCAGGATGGGCGGGCAGGCAGTGCAGGACGATGGCGCTGTCCCTGGCGGCGCTGAGCAAATCGGAATCGACGCGGAAGGGAGCAAGGTCCGCGCGCCGGCGCTCGGCCTCCGACTCATCGCCCATGCTCACCCAGACATCGGTGTAGATGGCGTCGGCGCAATCCGCCGCGGCGCGCGGATCGTCGGTCAGCTTTACCCCATGACCCTCCTCCAGCTGGTAGCCCGCCGGTGCCGCCACAACCACCTCCAGGTCGGCAAGCTCCCCTGCAATTGCCAGCGAGCGCGCGACGTTGTTGCCGTCGCCCACATAGGCGAGCCGGAGGCCGTCGAGGCCGACGAAGCGCTCGCGCAGCGTGAGCAGGTCGGCGAGGGCCTGGCAAGGGTGATGCAGGGGGGTGAGAGCGTTGATGACGGGGATCTCAGCCTCTGCTGCCAGCTCGGCCACCGCCTCGTGGGAGCCGGAACGGATCACGATCGCATCGACATAGCGCGAGAGGACCCGAGCCGTATCCCCGATCGACTCACCCCGCGAGAGCTGTAGTTCATCGCCGCGCAGCACGATCGGTGTCCCCCCCAGCTCGGCGACGGCAACCTCGAATGAGATCCTCGTCCGAGTCGAGGGCTTTTCGAAGACGAGGGCGATGTTGCGGCGAGCCAGCTCGCCGGCACCGGCTCCTTCACGCCTGCCCGCTTTCAGCTCCTGGGCCCGGTCGAGCAACTTGGCCAGCTCGAAGGCCCCAAGCTCTTCACCTGTCAGGAAGTCACGCTTCAAGGCGGAGATACTAGGCCGGTGGAATTCACCGCGATCTGCTGGAACCTCTTTCATGGGCGGGATTTCCCACCGGACCCGGCGCTGTTGACCTGGCGTTCGCGGCTGCTGGGGATCAGCGAGCGAAACTCGACTCACATCCAGGTCAACCGCAACCTGCTGCCGGAGTTCGCGAGCTTGCTCGCCGGGGCGGAGTGGGATGTCGCCCTGCTGCAGGAG
>JBAVGD010000395.1:0-4902 GCA_049684635.1 Solirubrobacterales bacterium
AGGCGGGGAAGTCCGCGATCGCCGCAGGGCTCGACGGGATCGTCGGCCCCTACAACTCGGGCGTCGGGGTCGAAACGCTGCCGCTCTACATCAAGGCCGGCCTGGTGCCGATCCGCCTCACCTCCGACCAGTCGACCAACGGCCTCGGCTTCACCCTGCAGCCGATGAGCTACCAGATCGCCCCGGTCGCCTCGCAAGCGCTGACCGGTTGGCTCGGCGCCAAGAGCGTGGCGATCGCCTACGACCCGACCCAGAACTACACGGTCTCGGTGTCGAAAGCGTTGAAGGAATCGCTCGAAAAGGCCGGCGTCACCGTGACCGGGTACGAGAAGGTGCAGCCGGGCAGGAAGAGCTACACCGACGTGGTCGACAAGCTCGCGGCAGCCAAGCCTGACGTCATCTACGCCGCCGTCTACTTCCCAGAGGGCGGACTGATCGCCAAGGAGATGCGGCAGGGCAAGGTCAAATCGCAGTGCATTGCGGACTACGGGTCATATGACACCGGCTTCGTCGAAACGGCCGGCGTCGCGGCCGCCCGAGCCTGCCCCGTCGTTGGGGTGCCAGCGCCCGAAGACTTCGCCGGCGCTGCCGCCAGGGTCACCAAGTACGAAGAAGAATTTGGCCAGGCGCCCGGTACGTGGAGCCCGTACACCTACGACTCGCTGAACTTCCTCGCCGCCGGCACCAAGAAGGCCGGCGTCACCGCCCCCAAGAAGCTCACCGCTGCCCTCGACGGCGTCAAGGGCTGGAGGGGATGGACCGGCTCCGTCACGATCGACCCTGCCAACGGAAACCGCCAGCCCGCAACCGTGGTGATCGTCGACACGGACGCGAACGGCAAGCTCCACGTCGACGAGGAATGGGCCAAGGCGGTCGGCGCGCCCTATTAGGGCGCTCCACTTCTCAAGCCGCGAAGTAGCGCAGTCCGCCTCATTCGGCGAATCATCGTGCCGTTGCGAACACGACGTCTGAGAAGACCGGATCGGGGGGGCCGGAATAACCGCACCAGTCTCCCGTGTCGGGAATGACATCGATGTCTATCTCCCATACGCCGTTCTCCAGGATGCGACCGATGAAATCGCCATGGGGGCCTACGCGCAGCCCGTCATAGGTCAATTCCGCATACTCGAATGGACCTAGCACCACCGATACTGGCTGCTTGCTCTTGTGGAGCGGCCCGCCATCGGGCTCATATAGAGCCTCGCTTGCCGTCAGCGATATAAAAATATCTTTAGGTTCAGGTCTCATTTAGTCATCACTCTTCTGGCTGCGCACTCCGCCACCCCTTCCACCTCATAGGGGCTTTCGGACATTCGTCTCTGGTAGATACGAGTCCCAATGGGTGATCTTTGCAGCCTCTTGCCTCGCCTCACATTTGTGAAGCATCGGGCGGCGGTCAACGGCGCGAATATATGCCTCGAACCGCCAAGGCGTGCCTCGGCCCGCGGCGACCTTGTATTTGGAACCAAGTCCGGCCGAGTGTCGCGAAGGATGGGATTCTTAGAAGCCGGAGTCTTCGATGAACCTTGTCAACGACGGATACCAGCGGACGGACTTCGTAGGGGCGACGGATGCGAACCTGGCTGCCGTGGCTGGTGATGGGTTAACTACGTCGAGCCAACGAACGTCGTCGTTCCTCAGGAGCCCCCGCTCGAAGAGCTTTTCCGCCTCGACATCCAGTTCCGGAAGGGAGTAGCCGAAGAAAAGAATCCGGTCCGCGCCCCTAATTGCCTTCCCCGCGTCCTCCCAGACCATCTTTACGGATTTCGGACGGAGGGCTTGCTTGGCGTACACGGGCGGGACGATGATTGGCCACATGGTCCACTCTGTTCGGCCGCCTGAGCCGCCTGAGCGAATGAATGTGCTTCGTTGACCAATCTGCCGCCTGGTAACTAATTGAAGGGGACTTGTTCCCCCGCCTTTCTCTAGGAATCGCGCGGTTGGCCGAGTGGAGTTGATGCGCACGTTCCAGTTGAGAGAGCCATGCGGCTTCAGGACAACGATCGGCCGATCCTCGTGCAATGGCGCCTGGTCATGGTAATGAAATGTCTTGGCCGAGCCCCCAACCGGCACAAGCGGATTAAGAGACGAAGAGATTGTCCCGTACCCTTTGTCAATGCACCACCGCGGGCGTAACGATGCCCGTCTAGATATCTCATTCTCTATGACGAGATCGTGGTTGAACGTTAGGATCGTTACCTTGTCGGAAGTCTTCGCCGCCTCCGCAATTAATCGGCCTACGGGGCCTCCAGTTCGTGTGTCCGCGCAGAGCCAGTTTGTGGTCTCGCGAAGCACTCGCAGATACAAATCGACTAGGTCGAGATAGGCATCGAGGGCCGCTTTGTCTCCAGAATTCTCACGGAAGTCATAGGAGACATCCTTAAATATCTCCTCCATCCGATACTCGCGAAGGGTCGTCGCCACCGGATCGATTCCGATGTAGTTTTCAAAATAGGATTTGAGTGGCAAGCTGAGCGCAATCTTTCGCGCCTCGACTGTCTCGAAAAATGTGGTGTCAAGCGGCGGTCGACTGCTCTTCCGACGCTCGGCGCGGAAATGGAGGGCATTCGCGAGCGTCGCGCCGGCACCAAGAACGAGACAGGTCTCCATTACGCAGAAGCTAGCCCTGAATCACCGGTAGCGACCTGAGAAACCTGCCGGGAACGTCCTCCTGGCCGATGAGAATGCGGTTTGCGAAAGCCCATTCCCCAAGCCAGGAGGACACCCGGAAGGTGAAGACACAAACGACGCGCCAAACCGTAGAAGTCAGGGCGGACGGCGAGGGCCTCGTCTCGCACGCCGGGGCCTATCTACTGGTCGAGCTGGCGGAGCGCACAGGTCTCACCGAAGCGCTCTCGGCGGCTATGGGGCCGACCCGGGAGCGCCGCTCGGCTCACGATCCCGGCATCGTCTTGCGCGACCTCGCCGTCTCGATCGCCGACGGCGGGGATTGCGTCAGCGACCTTGGTGTGCTGGCGGGACAGGAGGCCTTGTTCGGGGCGGTGGCCTCCCAGAGCACCGCCCACCGGGTGATCAAGTCGATCGACGAGCCCCTGCTGGATACGATCCGCGCGGCTAGGGCGAAGGCAAGGGAGCGTGCCTGGGAGGCCGGCGCCAGGCCCGAGGAGATCGTCCTCGACATCGACGCCACCCTGATCACCGCCCACTCCGAGAAGGAAGAAGCCAAAGGCAACTACAAGGGCGGCTTCGGCTTCCACCCGCTGCTCTGCTACCTGGCCGAGACAGGTGAGCCTCTGGCCGGGTTGCTGCGCCCAGGCAACGCCGGCTCCAATACCGCCGCCGATCACTTCGAGGTGCTGCAGGGGGCTCTCGAGCAGCTGCCCGAGTCCGACCTTCAAGGAGAGATCCTGGTGCGTGCCGACTCCGGCGGCAAGACGAAGGCCTTCGCCTCTGACTGCCGGGACGCCGGCATCCGCTTCTCGCTTGGCTATGAGCTGAGAGACAGGGCGCGGGAGGCGATCGTGGCCCTGCCGCAATCGGCATGGCGCCAGGCGGTCGACGCCGAGGGCAAGGCGCGCGAGGGCGCTCAGGTCGCCGAGCTGACCGAGGAGATCGACCTCTCCACATGGCCTGAGGGCACGAGGCTGATCGTGCGCAGGGAGCGACCTCACCCCGGCGCGCAGTTCTGTGTCTTCGACACCGACGGCTATCGTCACACCGCCTTCATCACCGACCAAGCCGGCTCTGACATCGCCGCCCTGGAGTTGCGCCACCGCCGCCGCGCAAGGGTCGAGGATGCGATCCGCTGCGGCAAGGAAACCGGCATGCGCGCCCTGCCCTTCGCCGCCTTCGAGCACAACCGGGCTTGGCTGGAGCTCTCGTTGATCGCACAGGACCTGCTGCGCTGGACCGGACGCCTGTGCCTGAGTGGCGAGCTGCGCCTCGCCGAGCCCAAGCGCACTCGCCAGCGCCTGCTGCATGTCGCCGGGCGCCTCGTGCGCTCGGCGCGTCGCACGAGCCTGCGCCTGCCCCGCTCCTGGCCATGGGCGGATGCGCTGGCGGCGGCATTCACCCGGCTACGGGCGCTGCCCGCCGGTGCACCCCCATAGGCGCCTGCGCCTGCACCGCCGACCAGACCGTCGATTGAGCTACACCCCGGCTTCAGCCTGCGCTGAACGCCTCCCAAACCCGAAGCGACAGATCGATTCGAGTTCGAGAAGGTGCCCAGGGCGGCCCCGCTGAGCCGCCCTGGGCACTGTTACTGCCTCACGCCGGTGAACTACACCCGCAGAGGTGAAAGCGGTGAATCAGGGCTAGTGCGACTCTAGCTGGCTATGCAATCGACAAGCCTGGACGTTTGCGCTCAAATAGGTTAACCACGTTGTTGTTCCTCTCTGGCTCGTGTCCGAGAAAGTCACGGTTGAATTCGTCCCGGCTCAGTAGCACCGCCTCAGCAAGCTCGTCGTTGGTGTATCCATGGTCGCGAAGATGCACCTGGATCGCTGCGTTAACCAACGTCGGCGGCTCTGGCGGCAACGGATACGGCTCAGCTGAGTTGTAGCCCCGGGCGCTGTGCTGCTTGTAGAGGCGCACCGCCACTTTCGAGTCGATGGCGCCGAGGGTCTCCGCCCGTTTGATGACGCCCTTCATTGAAAGCCCCCAGTACGCCTTCAACTGCGGGAGGCGGTCGAGGGTCAGTCGTTTCGCGGACGGCTTGAACTGCTTCGCGGGCGCGAGGAACTCACCGGCGAAGGCATCGGCCTGTGCCTCTGGGTCACCGCTCGGCGGGGTGCCATGCATCGTCAAGTGCCCAAGCTCGTGCGCCATCGTCCAGCGGAGATCGTCCGTCGAGGCGGCAGCGTTGAGGAAGAACAGCGGGAGACCTCGAGTTGTCCAGCAGCTCATCCCGAACAGCTTGTGGTGACCGAAATCCTCCAGCAG
>JBAVGD010000396.1:0-1578 GCA_049684635.1 Solirubrobacterales bacterium
CAATTGTGGCAGGGCAAACAGGACGCTGAAACTGCTGTTGCGAAACTGACCGATAAGCACAACGCGCTCGATACCAAGCTCGAATTGGAAAAGGAGAAGTCGGCGGAGCTCGCTCATCATGCCAAGAAGAAGAGTGCGGCCGGCTCATCCGTGCCCGCTCCGGCGGAAGACAATCGCACGGCGGACGAACTCGCCGCTGCCGCGGACAAGACCTGGGAGCTGGCCGAAGAGCAAGAAGAGCTTTCAAGCTACAACAAGCGTATTGCGACCAACAAGGAACTTGCGGCGGTATACGGCAGCTGGATTGAAAGCGTGGCGACCCGCCAGCGCGCGGTTGTGCATCGCTCGCTAAACGACGTGCTGCTGATTCTTGCGATCGCCCTCATCGCGATCTACTTCATGACTGTCCTCGACCACGTAGTCGGCCGCCTCAGCATGGACCGGCGTCAATTGCAGAACCTGCGCACCGTTGCCAATGTTTCGCTGCGGGTTGCAACCGTACTCCTGATTCTGTTGGTCATTTTTGGGCCGCCGGGACAGTTGGGAACTTTTCTGGGTCTCGCCGGAGCCGGCCTAACGGTGGCGCTGAAGGATTTCATTGTTGGGTTTTTGGGTTGGTTTGTGCTCATGGGAAAGAACGGAATCCGGCTCGGCGATTGGGTGGAAATCAACGGCGTGACCGGCGAAGTCGTCGAACTCGGGATGTTCCACACGGTATTGCTCGAGACAGGCAATTGGACGGACACCGGCCATCCCACGGGCCGCCGGGTAACGTTCACGAACAGTTTTGCGATCGAGGGCCACTACTTCAACTTCTCGACTTCCGGGCAATGGCTGTGGGATGAATTGCAAGTTGTGCTTCCCACGGGTCAGGACCCGTATCCGATCATTGACGCGATTCAGAAAAAGGTCACCGAAGCGACGACAGAAACGGCGAAACAGGCCGAGCAGGAGTGGCAACACGCGGCCAAGTCGCGGCAGATGATCGCGCTATCCGCGGCGCCGGCCATCAATGTGAAGCCCGTCGTTGGCGGCATCGAGATCGCCGTGCGCTACATAACACGCGCCAACGAACGCTATCAGTTGCGCGCCAAGCTGTATCAAGCGGCCGTGGACCTGCTCGGGGGCAAGAATCTGCCCACGCCGCCCGCCGCCTGAGCTCTTGCGGATTGCTAGCTCGGATCTGTCCGGTTTCGCGCTAGGAGCCAGCCGACATTTTCTTTAACTCGGCCAACATCTCCTGAAAAATCTTGGCATTTTCCTGCTGCAATTTGAGGCTCTGTTCAAAGATCTGCGCGTTGCGCTCCGCGATTTGCCCGTTGCGTTCCGAGATTTGCAGCGTGCGCTCGCTGCGCTGATTGATGACCTTCAGTTTGCCGTTATAGCGCACCAGGCTGAACAACAAGAAGGCAAAGATGAGTACCAGAATGCCGAGCCATCCAAAACCCATCAGCGCGGGCCAGACAGCCTGTGCGGGAATACGGGCGCGCACCTGCTGAAAATATTTTTCCGAGGTCAGCCACTGCTGCGTCTTGGGATTCCAGTACAAAGTGTTTGTGGTGGTCCACTGGGTGTAGC
>JBAVGD010000397.1:0-1531 GCA_049684635.1 Solirubrobacterales bacterium
GACCGAGGCCGAGTGTCGCCCGGCGGCGCCCCGTCCCGATCCCGAGGGTCCCGAAGACTCCCGGCGCCCGCCCGCGGACCCTTCCCAGCTCGGTGGCGACCCGATCCACCGCCGGCGTCGGCTGCGACGGCTCGCGCCCAAGCGCCACGGCTCGCGCCAGCGCTCGCTCCAGGTCCACCTCCCCGATCTCCGCCGCCAACTCGGTGGGCGAGGCGGGGTTGGCCGCCGCCATCGCGGCGAGCGGATCGATTCTCTGGCGCTTGCGATTCAACTTGCCTCCTCGGCGGGGTCCGACGCCCGGGTCGGGCGCTCATGTCGTGAATGTCCGGTCGCCTCGAGATGTTTCGCAAGCCGGCGGCGCGCCCGGTGTAGGCGCACCCGGAACGCTGCCGCGGAGCAGCCGAGGACGCTTGCGGCCTCGTGCGTGTCGAGGCCGTCCCAGGCGACCAGACGCAGGACCTCGCGCTCGTCCTCGCTCAGGCGCTGGAAGGCGCGCGAGAAGGTGTCGCGGCGGTGCAACGCGTCGATCGGTTCCGGTGCGCCCGCCCGCGAGCTCGCCTCGCGCTCGAGTCGGTCACCCAGCCGGTGGCGGCGCCGGCCCGAGCGCCGCTGGTTGGCGATGACTCGCAGGGCGATCCCGTAGAGCCACGGCAGCGGGTCCTTGGGGATGAGGTCGCGGCGGCGCCAGGCGACGGCGAAGGTCTCCGATGTCGCGTCTTCGGCCGTTGCGCGATCCGGCAGGCGGCGGATCGCGAAGGCGAGAACCGCCGCATAGTTATCGCGGAAACAACTCTCGAAGCGGCAATCGGCGTCCGGCCGGGCTCGGGCTTGATCGCCGGTGTGGGACATCGGTGGATAGATGTCCCCCACCATGGCGGTTGTTACAGCGGCACCTGCGTCTGGTTGCGACTACGAACTGGCGTCTTTAGGAGCCGGCCAGCCGGTGCGCACGCTACCCTGACCACCGTGGAAGCGGACGAGGTGGCCGCCTGGATCGACGAGATCATCGCTGCCGATGACGTTGGCATGCTGCTCCTGTTTCGGTACAAGATCGGCGACGACTACGAGACCGAGTGCGATGTCTCGGGTCTGACCGTCTCCAGGGAGCACCTCACGCAGCTGCGCCGAGAAGGGGACACGATGCGCGCGACGGCTTTCTTCCCTCCGGAGCTGGTCCCTGAGAAGTACCGTGATCGTGTCTCGGCCACCGGTGTTGTGCCGATCGGCGTCGAGATCCAGTTGGGCGAAGTGATCGCGGTTCAGCGAATGGGGTCTGCCATGGAGTTACGCGAGTCGAAGGACTAGCGCTCTCCTGGCGGGATCCCGGTTCGGGGAAGCGGATCGTTACGGCGTGCGGGCAGCTTGTCAATCGTTCGCGGATCGGTTCGGACGCCGGCGAGCTGCACTAGATGATTGATTCCACGCCCTCAGGCGACATAGTCGACCAGGGCGCGGCTCGGACGCCCGAGCCTATGGTTGAGCGCGATGCACGCAGCGAGCGCCAGGAAGCGCTGGGCAATGCGAACGCGCA
>JBAVGD010000398.1:0-10276 GCA_049684635.1 Solirubrobacterales bacterium
CAATTGTAAAGTTGTTAACGAGTTAATCGTCTAAGAAAAGGATAGCGATGCCAACCGCGGCCATTCCCCCATCTCCCGCAGCACAGGGCAATCCTCGCTCGCACGAATCCGGCCCCCCGCACAGCCGTCGATCGGCGCGGCACTGGCCGCTCGAGCGAATCCTCTTCCTGATGGCGGGAACCATGACCGCGCTGAGTGCGGTGCTGAGTGCTGTCGTCAGCCCTTGGTTCCTGCTGCTGACGGGCTTTGTGGCGCTGAACCAGCTGGCCTTCGTCACGCTCGGGAACTGCCCCAGCTCATGGGCGATGCGGCGTTATCTCGGCGTCAAGAGCGCCTGCGAACAATGAGTGAGCTCGGGCCGCTGGGCCGCCTTGGTCGCTTCGCGGCGACACGGCGGCGCCTGGTTTTCGTCAGCTGGGCCGTGATCGCGGTCGGTCTCGGAGTGCTCGCGCCGCGCGTCGAGACCGCCCTCTCCGGCGCCGGGTGGCAAGCGAATGGCTCGGAGTCGGTTCGGGTCCGCCAGCAGATCGATAAGGCGTTCGCGGGGACCGGCTCCTACGCGCTGCAGGTGGCCGTTCACTCGTCCCGGCTGACCGCGACGGACCCTGCCTTCCGCCGCACTCTGTTACGCGCCGAGCGGATCCTGGCGACTGATCCCGCCGTGCGTCAGGTGACGCCTCCCCAGCCCGGCGTTTCGATCTCGAGAGACGGCCACACGGCGGTCATCACGGCTGGAGCCGCCAAGGACCCCAATGGCATGGTCGCTGCCGCGAACGACCTCAAGGGACCGCTCGCCGCAACGGCCGAGCAGGGTGTCCAGGTCAACCTGACCGGGGCAGCCGGCATGTGGTCGGACTTCAACGAAGCCAACCGTGACGCAATGCTCAAGTCGGAGCTGATCTCCTGGCCGGTCACGATGGCAATCCTCGTGCTCGCCTTCGGCTCCCTGGTCGCCGCCGGCCTGCCGCTGATGCTGACGATCGTCGGCCTGATCGCCTCGGCCGGGGTCCTCTATCTCGGCACGAAGCTGGCGCCAATCTCGATCTGGGCGATGAACTTCGCTCTGATGTTCGCGCTCGCGTTGGGCATCGACTACGCCCTCTTCATAGTGATGCGCTTCCGCAATGCGTTCTTTGGTCAGGCCCTCTCGCCTGTCGAGGCAGTCGGTACGACCATGGACACCGCCGGCAAGGCGGTCCTCTTCTCCGGGCTGACCGTGCTGATCTCGCTCTCGGCGGTGATGCTCGTTCCCAGCCCCGCCTTCCGCTCGATGGCGCTGGGCATCATGATCTCGGTCCTCTTCGTGCTTGGTGCGACGCTGACCCTGCTGCCGGCGGTGCTTGCCAAGCTCGGGCCCCGGGTCGACAGGGTCGGGCTCCCGTGGGTCCATGGCGGCGACCACCGCTCGGTGCGCTTTGCCCGCTGGGGTGAACGGCTCTGGCGGCACCCCCTCCTCTTTGGCGGCCTGGCGCTTTTCGCGCTGCTCGCGCTCGCATCGCCGCTGCTCGGGATGAGGACCGGCATGCCGTCGATCAAGGTGGTGCCATCCGGCGACCGTTCGCGCGCCGGCTACGCCCAGATCACGCGGGCGTTCGGGCCCGGCGCCCCAGGGACCCTCCAGATAGTGACCCCACGCAGCGACGCGCCGGCAGCCGCCGCCGTGCTGCGGCGGGATCCTGGCATCGCAATCTCGCTGCCCCCGCGAACCGGCTCCGGCGGCGACCTCTCGCTGATTCAGGCCGTCCCGAAAAGCGGCCCGTCAACCCCGGCGCTCGGCACCACGGTGGACCGCCTGCGCGCCGAGCTGCCACCGGCAGCGCTTGTCGGCGGTCCAGCGGCCGAAAACCACGACCTCGAAGCCGCGCTTGCCGCGAAGACACCACTTGCGATCGGCATCGTGCTCGGGCTCGGTTTCCTGCTCTTACTCATTGCCTTCCAGGCTCCGCTGGTTGCGGCAATCGGTGTGCTGACGAATCTGCTTGCGACCGGCGCCGCCTTCGGCGTCGCGAAGTTGATCTTTCAGGACGGCCACCTGACTGGTCTGCTCGGCTTTGAATCCCAGGGATTCCTGGACGCCTGGGGGCCGATCTTCTTCTTCGCGATGATCTTCGCGATCGCCATGGACTACACGGTCTTCCTGCTCTCCTCGGCGCGCGAGCACTGGGAAGAGTCAGGCGACCCCAGGCAAGCGATGATCGGTGGCATGGCTCACTCGGGAAGAGTGATTCTGGCCGCCGGCGCGGTGATGGTGGCGGTCTTCTTCACCTTCGCCCTCTCGGGGCCTCTACCGCCGAAGGAGATGGGTGTGATCCTGGGTATAGCTGTCCTGCTCGACGCCTTCCTCGTGCGGCTGACGCTGGTGCCGGTTCTGCTCCGCCTCGCCGGACGCGCCGCCTGGTACCTCCCAAGCTGGCTCGACCGGCTTCTGCCGGACGTCCACTTCGGGCACAGGCACGCCGCCCCTGGGGCGACAGCACCGCCGCCGCCGAATCAGCCGGCGCCGTCAGCGGCCGGCGGGCGTTGAGCCAGGCTGTCGATGGGCCGATGCCGTCCTGCGCCAGGATGGGTTCGGCCTGCCGGCGCCCGCCGACGCGGCCGCGATTCCCACCGACGGGAGACGGGCCTACTCGGAGAGCTCGACGCGTTCGATCGTCTGCGGCTCGAGCGGTCGGTCGGACCCGTCGGTCTTGGCGGACTCGATCGCGTCCACAGCATCCATGCCGTCGCTGACCCGGCCAAACACCGTGTGCTTGCCGTCCAGCCACGACGCCGCCTGCGTGGTGACGATGAAGAACTGCGAGCCGTTGGTGTCGGGCCCGGCGTTGGCCATCGCCAGCGCGCCGCGGACGATCCTGTGGTCGTTGGTCTCGTCCTCGAACGTGTAACCCGGCCCACCGCGACCGGTCCCCTCGGGACAGCCGCCCTGGATCATGAAGTCGGGGATGACGCGGTGGAAGATGAGACCGTCGTAGAACCCGTCGGCGGCGAGCTTGCGGAAGTTCTCGACCGTCTTCGGCGCGTCGTCGTCATGAAGCTCGAGGACGATCTGTCCGGCATTTGTGTGGAGTGTCGCCTGCGACATCTGGCCCACCCTACCCGGTTCCCAGTGCGGGGCAACACGGTCGATTAGCAGCTCGCATTCCGCCGATGGGCCGATCCCGTCCCGTGTGAGGACGTTTTCCGGCCGATCGGCGAGGTCCTGGGGTCGATGGGCCGATTTCGTGACGTATAGACCCGTTTTCGGCCCATCGACGGTGGGAGGAGGAAGTCATCCGCCGACCCGGAGCATCAGAGGCTTCGACGCACCGAGGACGTACGGCCAGCGCTCCTCCGGAAGTGCCGCGGCTCGCAGGCGAATCGCCGCCGAGCCGGTGATGTAGCGGAAGCGGTAGCGAGCATGGAAACCGCCGCTGTGGTTCGTGCGGGTAACGAGAACCGGGCGCCAGCCACGCGTCGCCGACTCGAAGTACTGGATGGCCACAAGCTTGCCGCGGCGCGGCAGGGGCGCACCGCGGGTGCGAACCCGGCCCCATAGGTGCACCACCTCACCGGTATGGAGCGTCCGCGGGGCAGCATGGAGGATGACGCCCCCCTGCACCCGCAGGGCCAGGGCCGGGCGGCGCGCTCCGTCAAGACCCGCCTCGCCGGCGTAGTTCACGGTGATCCGCCGCGACGGCCCGGCCGGAACGGCAACCCGGAAACCACCGTGCGGGCCGGTACTGACCGTCTTGACCTGCTTGCTTGCGAGCGCTCCACGTGAGGGCCGCGCCACCACACTCAGCTCCCGTCCCGCCAGCCCGGCACCGTCGGCGTCGACAAGCCGGCCGGTAACGGCCGCAGCAGCGCCAAACGGCACGGTCACCGCGTGACCATGGTGACGGCGCCAGCGCAGCTCCGCAAAGACCCTCGTCTTGGCGCTCGCCACCGCCGCCTTGGGTGCCGCCGCTGTTGCTGTCACCGTCTTGCGAAGCGCCATCTCGGTCCCGTCGGCGCGTCGGGTGGTGGAGGCTTGGTTCCCCGCTCCGTCGACGGCATCGGCACGGAAGACGTAGATGCCGGCATCGAGGCTCTCCGGAATGCGCGCTTCGAGGCGCGCGCTGCCCGGTGAGTCACCCGCGGCGAACCGCGTCGGCAGTTCGGTCCACCTTTCCGCGCCGAGCTTGCGGTAGTGGATCGCCCCGCCGGCTGGGCCGGCATGCTCGTCGGTTACGTCGGCGCGGATCGTGTCCGGGAAACCGCCGCCGGAATCGGCCTCGAAGGCAACTCCAGGCGCAACGTTGTCGAACCGCAACGCCACGGAGATGGCCGAGGACGGCGCTTCGTTGCCGGCCTCGTCGCGGAGCCACAGCTGCGCCGAGTACTCGCCCGCTCGCGGAACCCGAAGATCTCGCAATGCAGCTAGTTCATGGCCCGCCACGAACTGAACGCCACCCTCAAAGCTCGCCGGGCCGGTGATGTGCCAGGAGGCGCCACCGATCGCGCTGGCCCGTCCCTGGTCGGGGTTTCCCCAGCTCAAGTCGAAGTCGTTGACCCGTCGCCACCCTTCCCCGCCCGTCACCGCGAGGTTGCGCGGATGCGCGGGTGGGTTGTTGTCGATCAGCACCGTGCTCGGGGTCACGCACGCGACGTTGCCCGCAAAGTCGGTGGCGCAGTGCCCGAGCGTGTGCGGCCCGTCGCTGAAATTGGTCGTGGCCACCGTCGCGGTCGCGGATGCGCTCGGTTCGCATGGGCGCATCCTGGTCCCTCGCCATTCACCGCCGATCATTGCCTCGGCGCACGGATATTCGCTCAGCGCCACGCGTGCGCCGTCCAGCAGCGTTTCGCCAAAGCGAACGCCCCCTCCGACGTCAGAGCCCCAGAACTGGATGCCCTGATCGCCGCGGCGCCAACCCCCGGCGCTCAGACCGCCACCGATGCCCGCCCCCGGCGCGGAGTTGTCTTCGAGCGTGAGCGTCAGCGCCCTAACCGCGGACCACGAACCCGGTTCCAGGCTGCACCACTTGGTTTCCGCCCGCGCGCACAGCAGGCGGTCCTCTAGCGCCGGCATCGGCGATGAGAAGCCGGCCACGAAGTTGGTCGGCGTTACATCGGTCCCGCCGGCAGTGAGAAAAGGGCTGAAGTCTCCACTGGCGGTTCCCACCCCGATCCGCTGCTCCATGCCGTCGTGCAGCGTGTGCCACCACGTTCCGCTCACCCGGGTGATGCCGGTGCCCGCCGGAGCCACCCAGCGCCAGCGGGCGAAGCGAGTGCCGGAAACGGTCGAAGCATCGCCTCGACTGAGGCTCTTGAGATGCGCGCCGTCGAAGGGATCGGCAGTGGGTGGCGGCACACAGTAGCCATCCGGGCGGAACTTGGCGCCCCCGGTCGTATCGGCCCAGTCGGCATCGGCACCGACGTACCAGCCACACTGGGCCACCGAGTACTTGGCGCCCTTCGCCTCCGCGGCCGCGAGCAGCAGCACCGCCACCGCAAGTCCGATTCCAACCGCTGCAATCCAACCGTGCCCACTTCGCGTCCTCGACATCAGCTCCCCTTCGCTCGACGGCAACAAGGCATATGGAGAGCCAAGGGCGTGGCCGGATAGTTCTCTCCCCCTGCTCGAACGGTCGTCCAGGCCAGTGCTGAGCGCGTGCCTTTGCCATGTCCAGGCCGGTGCTGAGCGTGTGCCTTTGCCAGAATGAACTCGATGGCTCTCCCGACTCAAGAGCAGGTGACCGAGAAGCTGCGCGCTGTTATCGACCCCGAGCTGCGCCGCTCGATCGTCGAGCTCGGCATGGTTCGCTCGATTGAGATCAAGGACGGCGGCAGGGTTGAGGTCGTCGTCTCCCTGACGACTTCGGGCTGCCCCATCCGCGCTCATTTCGAGCAGGCGGTCGCCCAGCAGGTTGCCGAGCTCGAGGGGGTCACCGAGGTCGCGGTCGGCTTCGACGTCCTCTCGGACGAGGAGAAGAGCACGCTCCAGCAGACGCTGGGTCGTGGCAAGCTGCCGGAGGGCGCGCTGGCGCAGGTGAAGAACGTGATCTGCGTCGGCTCGGGAAAGGGCGGCGTCGGCAAGTCGACGATGACGGCCAACCTCGCCGCGGCGCTTGCCGCGGAAGGCCATCCCGCGGGTGCCCTCGACTGCGACGTTTACGGCTACTCCATTCCCCGCATGCTCGGGATCAACCGCAAACCGGAGGTGAACGCCGAGCGCAAGATCCTGCCGCTGGAGGCCGCCGGCGGGCTGAAGGTGATGTCGATCGGCTTCTTCGTCGACGAGAACGCCGCAGTCGTCTGGCGCGGCCCGATGCTCCACAAGGCGATCCAGCAGTTCCTTGAGGACGTCGCCTGGGGAGAGCTCGAGTACCTGCTGCTCGACCTGCCACCCGGAACCGGCGATGTGTCGATGACCCTGGCGCAGCTTCTTCCCCAGGCCAAGTTCGTGCTGGTGACGACGCCGCAGCCGGCGGCGCAGACGGTGGCGCGCCGATCCGCCGAGATGGCCACCAAGTTCGACCTCGAGCTGCTGGGGGTGATCGAGAACATGTCCGGCTTCACCACCCCGGAGGGCGAGCGTTTCACGATCTTCGGCGAGGGCGGCGGTCAGATTCTGGCCGACGAACTCGACGTGCCGCTACTCGGGAAGATCCCTCTCTCAGAGGCCCTCCGCGAACACGCCGACTCGGGTTCACCGCTGGTCACCGCGGAGCCCGATTCACCGGCCTCGCAGGCGATCCGCCAGGCCGCCCGCGGCATCGTCGCCGCCACCCCGCAAGAGCTTCCGGTCCTCCAGAGCGCTCCCCCAAGCGCAGAGCCTGCGCCCGTAAGCGGCACCCCTCTGCCGATGGTTCAGTAAACGGCTCCGAGGGAAACCGTCAGGCGCCGCTCGACCGCGCCTACGCGCCGGCCTTGCTCTTGTAGTACTCGGCGTTGATCTCGGCGTACTTCGCCCACTCCGAGGGCAGCTGGTCCTCGGCGAAGCAGGCGTCCACCGGGCAGGCCTCGACGCAGGCGTCGCAGTCGATGCACTCATCCGGATCGATGTAGAGCATCTCGACCGAGTCGTAGTCGGGCTCGTCCGGGGTGGGATGGATGCAGTCAACGGGACAGACCTCGACACACGAGTTGTCCTTAGTGCCTATGCAGGGCTCGGCGATGACGTAGGTCATTCGAGGCTTATCTCCTAAGTTGGTTTTCGGGGGGCCGGCGGGCTCAGGCCCTGCCGAAGCGTGAGCGCATATTTTAGGGATGCGGGGCCGAGCGCGGCTGCGCGGCCTCGGGCTCAATCTCTAGTGTTGGCGCGAAGCGATGGGAGACGCAAACCGCAGGAACCGGCAATGCTGCTTCTGACAGGAGCCACCGGCAGCATCGGTTCTCGCCTGCTGCCGCTGCTACTCGAGCGCGGCGACGACGTGCGCTGCCTTGTGCGCAACCCGCGGCGACTCGGTGAGCGAAGGGTGGACGTGCAGATCGCCCTGGGCGACCTCGGGGAGATGTCCGACCCCTATCTCGTGCGCCAGGCGCTACGGGGCGTGGACACGGTTGTTCACCTGGCGGCCACGATCCGCGATCAGCCCCCGCACCGGATCGAGGAGCTGAACGGGCTGGCGACCGTGCGGCTGCTGCGTGCCGCGGAGCGGAGCGGAGTCCGTCGGTTCATCTTCTTCAGCGCCCTCAACGCCGGCCCCGCGCAACGCACCCGCTTCTTCCGCGCCAAGTGGCTGGCCGAGCAGGCGATCGCCTCATCGCCGCTGCAAACGACGACCTTCGCCCCCTCGATCGTCTACGACCACTCCGATCCCTGGGTCACCCTGCTTCGGCGCTTCTCGTTCCTTCCGGTCCTACCTGTTTCCGGCACTGGAGAAGCTCGGTTCCAACCGATCTGGGCCAGAGACGCAGCGAGCTGCGTCATGGCCGAGCTCGACCGGAGTCCCAGCGCGGGCGAGGCGACGCGATGGGAGCTCGCTGGACCGGAGACCCTGACCTACGACGACATGTCGGATCTCGTCAGTCGGGTCGCCGGTCGCCCACGACCCCTAATCCACGTCCCGCTGCCACTGGTTCGCGCAGGCCTCATCGCCCTCCGCTCTCTCTTCGGCGAGGCGGTATTCGCGACCTGGGAGGAGGCCGAGCTGATGGAGATCTCGATGACGACGGAGCGCGGCACGCTGGATGTCGAAACGCTCGGCGTGACCCCCCACCCCATGGCCGACGTCCTCGCAGAAGCCTGACGTCGCCAGCGCCGGACGCCAAGCCCGCCCGGACAACACGCCGGATCGATCGACGGGCCGATTCCGTGACCTATAGACGCGTTTTCGGCCCACCGGCGGCCGTTTGTGATCGATGGGCCGATTTCGTGACGTATAGACCCGTTTTCGGCCCGTCGGCCGGGTGGCGGCCGGTTGCGCTAGGTGGCAATCGGCCCCGGGTGGCGGTCGGTTCGCCCGAGGAGAGCTCAGACAACGTCGAGGCGCTGTCTCCCGGGATGAGCGGTCAACTGGGTGAGAAGCGTGCGAACGGTGCGTGCCAACTCCGCCGGTTCGCCGACCACCTGCCGCCATGTGCAGCGGATGACCCGCCAGCCGGCCAGGGTGAGACGCTGGTCGCGGAGCCGATCGCGCTCGAACGCCGACGCCGTGTCGTGAAACTGGCGTCCGTCGGTTTCGACGATCAACCCGGCCTCACGCCAAAGGAAGTCGGGAATCAGATTGCCGCCATCGAGCTCGAGTGGCGCGTTGATCTCGGGGGTCGGCAATCCAGCCCGATCGCACAGCGCCAGGAACCGGCGCTCCAGCTCTTGCCGCGTCAGTTCGACCCGCGGATCGAACTCGGAGATGACGAGCCGCAGCCTGGCGATCCCGCGCCGTCCGCGATTGCGGTCCATCACCTCCTGAAGAGCAGTCAAATCGAAGAGGTGGAGCACCTCAGCCTCGGTGATCAAGCTCCGCAGTTCTCGCACGTCAACTACTCCAGCCAGGTCGAGCAGCGTCCGCGCAAGGCTGGTACATGGAATCCCTCGCACAACGGTGCGGTCGGGCGCCCGCAGAGAACCGTCCCGGTGCGCAGCGATCCCCTCCGGAGCACGGCCCCGGCGATGCGGAGCCGTAACGTCAACCAGGGACCGGCTCGTATGCCGGAGGCCCCAGAGGGCGGCCGCAGACCGGTGCGAGAGCACAGCGCCCGGCCCACAGGCAAGAACCGCCGCCATCCAGCGGCCCTCAGCCGAAAGCAACGGGTGCCCAACCGCATAGACCCCCTGGTGCACTCGGTGCAACCGCCCGGCCCGCGCTCGTTGGCGAACGGCCGTCGAGGTGAGGCCAGCCGCGTGCATCTGGTCGAGAGAAACAACCCCGTGTTGCCGCTCTGCCAAGCTGGCAATCAGACGGTCCGGCATCCCTTCATCCCCCAACCTCGACCGCCGACGGGACGAAAACGGGTCTATATCTAACGTTTTCGTCCCGTCGGCGGAGATGGGGCCATTGGCGGGGTTAGGGGGCTGGTCATCGGCTGCGCGTGAGGTTGTGGGCACCACAGACGCGAATGATGTACCGGTCCGACGCCCGCGAGGTGCACAGTTTGGGGCAATTGCGCATCGCGAATCACCGAAAAGTGGGACGCCGGCCGAGCCTCGAACGCTCCGCCACGTGAGAGAGGCCCGGCAATGCCGGGCCTCTCGAAAGCAACTCGCCTGTTGAAGGCGAGGATACTCCGGTCGACGGGACGAAAACGGGTCTGTATCTAACGTTTTCGCCCGTCGAGGAGTGGTGCACCCCTAGCGGGGGTGGCTACATCATGCCGCCCATGTCCGGCATACCGCCGCCGGGCATCCCGCCGCCTTCCTTCTCCGGCGGTTCCGCCACCACGGCCTCGGTGACGAGGATGTTCTTGGCGATCGACGCCGCGTTCTGCAGGGCAGAACGCGTGACCATGGTCGGGTCGATTACACCGGCCTTGACCAGGTCGCCGTACTCGCCGTTGGCCGCATTCAGGCCTTCGCCGGGTTTCAGGTCGCGAACCTTGTTGACGACGACCGAGCCCTCCAGACCGGAGTTCTCGGCGATCTGGCGAACTGGCTCCTCCAGCGCACGATGGACGATCCGTGCGCCCGTGGCCTCGTCCGGATCGTCGAGCGCCTCGACGTCGAGGGCGGATTGGGCGTTGAGAAGGGCCACGCCACCGCCCGGCACGACGCCCTCCTCGAGCGCAGCGCGGGTGGCCTGCAGGGCGTCCTCGACGCGGTGCTTTTTCTCCTTCATCTCGGTCTCGGTGGCGGCGCCAACCTTGACCACAGCGACAC
>JBAVGD010000399.1:0-3478 GCA_049684635.1 Solirubrobacterales bacterium
GGATTCAACCTACCCCAGTCCTCCGTGAGCGGTGGTTTGAGCGCACCTGTAATTCGGTGAGGAGACGTGAGAGTCTCGGGGCCTGTGTCGGAGGCTGCTGGGACTATGACGGATACAAGGGACGATCCTAGGACCAGGTAAGCGTCCGGTAGCGGCCGTTTGGTGGGGGTCAGGTGGCGCCGCAGCAGCGCTTGTATTTTCGACCTGAGCCGCAGGGGCAAGGATCGTTCCGGCCGGCCTTTGGCAAGCGCGGTGGCTCTGTGGATCGTGCTCGCATGCGTGCGAGTTTGCGGAGCACGATGATGGCGCGCGGGATGTCGGCAGCCGCTTCGTCGAGAAGGTCGTTGATATTGTCCGCGGGCTCGAACGGCACCCCGTCTTCCACGTCCAAGAAGCCGACGAAGGGGCCAATGAGGGGCTGGGCTCGCTCGTCCTCGGCCAGCTTTCTCCAAGTGGCTGGCGCCAGCGACATGGCCTTCCAGAATCCTGCGACCCAGCTGCGCACGGCGTCGTGTGGCGGATTGCCGTCGTCCGGTACGAACAGCGGCCGATAATCGCAGACGCCGTCCGCCTCCAGCCGCGTCAGGCTGCGGTCGATCCGGCTGGCGAGTGCGTTGTGGTACTCCATCACGCTGCCGAGCACGGTCTTGATCTGTGCATTGCCCTCGAAGATCGGCTCTTCGCCGCCCCAAAGGCCGGGCAGCCACTCGCTCGGCATGATCGGCGCCGCCTGGGGGCAGACGATGATGCCGGTCAGATATCCCTCCAGTTCGAGCGGCGACATGGCCGACTTGGACGCGCCCGGTGAGCTGATATAGGCCTGCCATGCCGACAACGGCTCAACCATTCGCCGCTTTCTGGGTGGCGCTCTGCACCCTTGCCCACGGCATCAGCTCGTTGATGCGGTTGATGGGATGTCCCTCGGCAATCTTCGTGAGCGTGTCGCGCAGATAGGCCTCGGGATTCACGCCGTTGAGCTTTGCCGTCTGCACGATGGTGTAGATCGCCGCCGCGCGTTCGCCGCCGGTATCGGAACCGGCGAAGAGATAGTTCTTGCGCCCGAGCGCGATGCCGCGCATGGCGTTCTCGGCGATGTTGTTGTCGATCTCCAGCCGCGCATCGGCGAGAAAGCGCGAGAGCGCCACGCGTCGCTTGCCGGTGTAGCGGAACGCCTCGGCGAGCGCCGACTTGGCCGACAGCTTGGCGAGGACCTGGTCGGCCCAGTCGAAGAAGACGGCGAGGAGCGGCTTGGTCTCGGCCCGATGCATGAGGCGCTCGGCGGCGGGTGCGAACTGCGCCTTGGCTTCGATCATGTAGAAGGCGGCGATGCGGTCGAGCACCTCCTTGGCAACCGGCGACTTCGTCCCTTCCCAGACCTCGAAGAACTTCCGCCGACAATGTGCCCAGCACGCGACCTCCGTGATGGCATCGGTGCCGGGCCGCTCGTAGAGCGCCTCGAACCCGGCATACCCGTCGGCCTGGAGGAATCCTGCGAACCCCTTGAGATGCGCCGCCGGATGCGCGCCGCCGCGATCGGGGCTGTAGAAGTAGGCGGCGGCCGGCGGAGCCGGGCCGCAGAACGGTCGGTCGTCGCGGACGTAGACCCAGAGCCGCCCGGTCTTGGTCCGCCCGAGCCCCGGCGCCAACACCGGCACCGTGGTGTCGTCGCCATGCAGCTTCTCGGCCGCGAGGACGTGCCGTCGGATGCCCGAGACGATCGGCTGTAGCAGCCAGGCCGCCTGGCCGACCCAGTCGCAGAGCGTCGAGCGGTCGAGGTCGAGCCCGTCGCGGGCGTAGATCTCGCTCTGCCGGTAGAGCGGCAGATGATCGCAATACTTCGACACCAGCAGGTGCGCCAGCGTCGCCGGCGTGGCGCGCCCGCGCGGCGTCGGCAGCGACGGAGCCTCCGCCTGGGTGATCGTATCGCAGGCCTTGCAGGCATACTTTGGCCGCACGTGGCGGATCACCCGGAAGCGGCCCGGCACGTAGTCCAGCACCTCCGTCACGTCTTCGCCGAGCTTGGCCATGCCGGCGCCGCAGTCGGGGCAGGTGCAGGCGCCGGCATCCGCAGGCTCGTGCACCACCTCCTGCCGCGGCAGATGCTCCGGCAGCGGCTTGCGCTTCGGCTTCGCCCGCTCCCGCGCCGGAACGGCGGGACTCGCTGCCTCGGCCTTGGCCTCGTCCTCCGCCGCGCCCGTCTCCAGCTCCTCCAGCTGAAGCTCGAGCTGGGCGATCTGCCGCGATATCCGCTCCGAGGAGCGGCCGAACTGCATCCGCCGCAGCTTGGCGATCTGGACCTTGTACTTCTCGATCTCCAGCGCCGTGCGCTGCACCGCCAGCTTCGCCGCCTGGAGCTCCGCGCTCGTCGCCGCCAGCTCCGAGGTGGCATTCGCCAGTGCCGCCTGGCAAGCGAGCGCAAAGGCGCGCAGGGCTTCCGGATCGGCAGGCAGGTCGGCGGTGGCGAGCGGCATGAGCAAGCCTAGCTTGCGCGCCACCCACGGACCAGAATCAGTCGCGAATCGCTCCCATGTCAGACCAGCATTGGTGGGCTCGGCGCCGGTGGTGCTACGGTGCGCCGCCAGTCCATCGCCTCGATCAGCAGCGCCAGCTGTGCCGGCGTCAGGCTCAGCGAACCCTCCACGATCGGCGGCCACACGAAGCGACCCTTCTCCAGACGCTTGGCGAAGAGACAGAGCCCGCTGCCGTCCCAGTACAGCGCCTTCAGGTAATCCCCGCGCTTGCCGCGAAACAGGAACAGCTGGCCGCTGAACGGATCGGCGCCTATCATCTGCTTCACTTTGGCGGCGAGACCATCGAAACCATTCCGCAGATCGACCGGCCGGCACGCCAAGAACACCTTCGTCCCCGCCGAGAGGCTGATCACGCCGAACCCCGCAGCACGCGCAAAACCCGCCTCAGCGCCTGCTCGTTCACCGAGCCGTCAACTCGAACTCGCGCCCCATCGGGAAGCGCGATCTCGATCCGGCCGCCACGCGCTTCCCGACGCCGGCGGCTCGCAGCATCCGGCGCAGGCGCCGTCCGCGCCTCCGCGTCGCCACCCGATTGACCGATCATCCCAAGCGGCACGAACTCCGCCGCGTCCCCAAACCGCAGCGAAGCCGCCGCCTTCCACGCCGAGCGCCAATTGTAGAGCAGGCTCTGCGAGATCCCGTGCCGCCGGGCGACCACCAAAACCCGACCGCCCGCCGCCTCCACCTCCGCCAGCAGCGCCGCCTTCTCTTCCGCCGTCCACTTCCGCCGCCGCGCAATGATCTCCGCCACGCTCATCCAAGCCTCCTTCTGGAGACCTACAGAAGGAGGCTCCAGAGGATGCCAGCATCTCAGATCACCACCGAGCCTCGCCACACGGCGCAGGCCGGACGCTTACGAACAACATAGTGTTCACTCTGACGATACCGAGGATGAGAGGATTATCGGATGCAGAGTCCGGATCCGATGAGCTTAACGAGAGAGAGGC
>JBAVGD010000400.1:0-15655 GCA_049684635.1 Solirubrobacterales bacterium
GCCCAAAGCTGCTTCGTCGCCGCAGACGATCGCCATCGTCGACGCCTACGACGATCCGAGGATCGCCAGCGACCTAAACGCCTACAGCACGATGTACGGGCTGCCGCTCTGCAGCGGCACCAATCCCTGCTTCGAAAAGGTCAACCAGAGCGGCGTCGCGGGTTCCTACCCGTCAGCCAACAGCGGCTGGGCGCTCGAGATCGCCCTCGATGTCGAGGTCGCTCACGCGACCTGCCCGAACTGCAAGATCCTCCTCGTGGAGGCGAATTCGGCCAGCCTCGCCAATCTCGCGGCTGCGGTGAACACCGCGGCTGCCCTCGGCGCAAAGGAGATTTCCAACAGCTACGGCGGCTCCGAGTTCTCCAGCGAGGTCAGCGGAATCTATGCCTCCGCCTACAACAACCATCCAGGGGTCGCCGTCACGGTCGCTTCGGGCGACAACGGCTACGGCTCGTTTGGATTCCCGGCTGCGGCCCCGAACGTGATCGCGGTCGGTGGCACGACCCTGACGCTGGGGACCGGCAACACCTACGGCAGCGAGTCGGTCTGGAGCGGCACCGGCAGCGGCTGTAGCAACTATGTGTCGGCGACTTCCTGGCAGAGCTTCCTCACAGCCTGCACCGGAAAGCGCGGCGTGGCTGATGTTGCAGCGGATGCCGATCCGAGCACCGGCGCTGCCGTCTACGACACGGTCAGGTACCAGGGACGCTCAGGTTGGTTCCAGGTCGGCGGTACAAGCCTCTCATCGCCGCTGATTGCCGCGATCTACGCCTTGGCGGGTGGCCTTCCGACCGGAACCACGGGTGCCTCGGGTCTCTATGGGCACCTGGAAGACGGAACGGTTCTGCATGACGTCACGGCCGGTTCAGATGGAACCTGCTCGACGATCATGTGCAAAGCGGGTTCCGGCTATGACGGCCCGACCGGAGTTGGCACGCCGAACGGCACCGGCGCCTTCTAACCCCCGAGCCCCGGTTAACTCTCAAGCTGCGGAAGCCGAGCGTCGGTACCGACGCTCGGCTTCGCAATGTCCTATCGCTGCGGCTTGGGCTCAGCCGAGCGCCTGAACGAGCGCTCGGGCTCAGCGGCCGTAGCGGTCGCGGGAGAGGATCAGCTGCTCTGGAATTGCGGCCCGCGGCGGCGGCGAGGGGTCGGCGCGGACCGACACCGTCTCGGCGACGCTGCGTGAAACGTTGTGTGAGCCGTTCTTCGAGGCAATGGTTACCCCCTCGTCGTCAGAGCTCTCCAGCGTGCCTTCGAGCCCTGGATGCAGACCGGCCTCTTTGAGGTAGTGAAGGAGCTCCTCGGCCTCGTTCTCGAAACGCAGAACGTGAACCTTGGCACCGACCTCGACATCGGCGAGCAGGGCGCCCTGCTCCCGGATCCCCTCGACGATCGGGTGGCCGTGCGGGCAGGTGGTCGCGTCGCCGATCGCCGCCAGCATCCGCTCCTCGAGGACGGGCGACATGGCGTGCTCGATTCGCTCCGCCTCCTCGTGCACCTCGTCCCAGGGGATGCCGAGGACATCGGTGAGGAAGCGCTCGATCATCCGGTGGCGGCGGACGATGTAGCTGGCGTGCTCGCGGCCGGATTTGGTGAAGCTGAGCGACTTGTCGGCGTTGCGTTCGACATAGCCGTCCTCGACCAGGCGGCCGATCATCTCGTGGACGGTAGGAGGGGAGAGCTGCATCGCGCGAGCGAGGTTGGCGCCGGTCATCGGCAGGCCAGCCTCCTCCAACCAGAACATGATCTCCAGATACTCCTGCTCGGCGACTGTCGCACCCTCCGGCGGCACGCGATGCTCCCTTCCTCGTTGGCTAACGACCCTTGCCGATACTACGCTCGACGAGGGTCGAGACAACCGCCTCATAGAAGCCGTCGCCCATCGCGCCCTCGGTGACGGTGACGTTGTCCCAGTTGCCGAGGGCATCGCGCAGGCCGGGATCGCGCTCGGGGCCGTTGGCGACGACAAAGAAGCGACCGACCGCGGCCGCCACCTCCAGGTCCTCGACCGAGTCGCCGACGGCGATGCAGTCGGATGGGTCATAGCCGCGCGCGCGGGCGTGAGCGGCAACGGCATTCGCCTTGCTGACCATCAGGGGGACCAGGTGGTAGGCATGGGTCGGGCCCTCGATGGCCGGCATCTCGCGACCGATCGCGCCGTTGTCGAGCAGGCGCAGGTCATCGTGGCCATTGCCGCGCAGTAGCTCGTTCGCCTCCCCGACGTCGACCTTGCCGCGGAAGAGGTGGGAGAGGATGCGGCCGTGGTGCCACGGCGCGTGGTACTCGAGCCGTCCCTCGAAATGCTCGAACAGCAGCTTGGGGATGCCCCGCTGCTCGATCTTCTCGTAGACGGTGCCATCCTCGTCCGGAACGAGATCGCCGGTCAGCAGCGTCGTTTCGCCATCGATCGCGAAGGCGCAGCCGGCCTCGTAGATGTAGGAGGTCTGTCCCATCAGCCGCGCCGCCTCGTGGATCTGCGCCTCACGGCGCCCGGACATGATCACCACCTCCACCCCCGCCCGGTGACAGGCCTCGAGTCCGCGGGCCTGCGCCAGCGAAAAGGCTCCCTCGGCATCGCGGAACAGCGAGCTCCCCTTGCCGAGCAGGGTCCCATCAAGGTCCACGTAGACGCACTTCAGGCTCATCGTTTGGTCGCTACGGTAGCCGGATGGACGCGAGCAGCAGGCAGACGGTCGTGTCACCGAGGGGATCCGATCGATGATCTGGCGATTGGTCGACCGCGAGTTGTCCCTCGACCAGCCCCTTGCCGCAGGGATCGTGAATGTCACCGCCGATTCGATGTTCGAGGGGGCGCGGAGCGGGACGCCAGAGCAGGCGGTCGCCGACGGCCTGCGGCTGGTTGAGGCCGGGTTCGACATGCTCGACGTGGGGGCTGTGGCGGCGCGGAGCGGCCCGCCGGTCAGTGCGGAGGCGGAGGCCGCGGCGCTCGTTCCGGCGATAGAAGGGCTGACCGCCAACGTCGGAGTCGAGGCCCTGGCGCCGAATTCCGCCATCGAAGTCGGCGCTGTCCGGGTGCCTGTTTCAGCGGACACGTTTTCAGTCGACGTTGCCCGCCACGCGCTTGCCGCGGGAGCCGTCGCGATCAACGACATCTCCGGAGGTTCGGAGGAGATGTTCGAGCTGGTCGCCGAGACCGGCTGCGGCTACGTGCTGATGCACATCGAGGGGGCACCTCGCGTCGACCGGCCGGCACGCGAGTACGACGACGTCGTCGACCATCTCAAGTCCTGGTTCAGGGGGCGAATCGAGGTTGCCAAAGCCCTTGGAGTCAACGAGGAGCAGATTGCCATCGACCCGGGACTGGACTTCGACCTGACAACCGAGCAGGACCTGCGGATTCTGCGGCGGCTGGATGAGCTGCGGGAGCTGGGGCGGCCGCTCTACGTCTCCCTGTCTCGCAAGGATTTCATCGGTGCGGTGCTGGCCGGCTCGTGGGAGGAGCGGTGGCCGGCCGAGGCGCGCGAGTGGGGCACGGTGGCCGCTGTCGCCCTCGCGATCCGTGGTGGCGCTGACATCCTCCGCATCCACGACCGCAGCTCGCTGCAGGCCGTGCGCGTCGCGGGTCGCATCGCCCGGCCCGCGCGGAGCGTCGCGTAGTGGCCAAGAGCCTTCTTGAGACACCCTGGGCGATCGCGATCGACCCGGCCCGGCGAGATGGCCGCATCGTCGCGGAGAGCTCCGAGGAGGATCGCAAGGCGAAGCGAGTGGCGATGCCCAAATCGCTGGATCCCGGCTTCGCCGAGGCGCTGAGCCGTGCCGGCGTCGACCGCCTCTACTCCCACCAGCGGGAGGCGCTCGAGGCGGCAGCTCACTCCCACCTCGTGATCACCAGCGGGACCGCCTCCGGCAAGAGCCTCGCCTTCAACCTGCCGGTCCTCGACGGGATCGCCCGCGATTCCAAGCGCCGGGCGCTCTACCTCTATCCCACCAAGGCGCTCGCCCAGGACCAGGCACGGAAGCTCGGGGCGCTGCGCCCTCCCGGCCTGCGCGAGGCGATCTACGACGGCGACACGCCGCGCGAGGAGCGGCCCGCGATTCGCCGCCGCAACAACCTCGTCCTCACCAATCCGGACATGCTTCACGTCGGGCTGCTGCCCAACCACAAGAGCTGGGGCGACTTCTTCGCCAACCTCGGCTGGGTCGTTGTCGACGAGGCCCATACCTACCGCGGCGTGTTCGGCTCGCACGTCGCGAACGTGCTGCGGCGGCTGCGGCGGCTGGCGCGGGCCTACGGCGCCGACCCTCGCTTCCTTCTCGCCTCCGCCACGATCGCCAACCCGCTTGAGCTGGCCGAACGGCTGGTCGGCCTCCCTTTCCAGCTGATCGATGACGACGGCGCGCCGAGCACGGGGCGAGAGATTGCGATGTGGAACCCGCCGCTGCTCGACAAGGCAAGCGGAGCCAGGCGCTCGTCCCTTTCCGAGGCTGCGGAATTGCTCGCCAGCCTGGTTTCCCAGGGGGTTCGGACCATCTGCTTCCTCAAGAGCCGCCGTGGCATCGAGCTGATCCAGCGGTTCACCCGCGAGGCGCTGCTGGCCAATGGCAGGCGCGATCTTGCCGAGCGTATCGCTCCCTACCGCGGCGGCTACACGCCACAGCAGCGGCGCGATATCGAGGCGCGCCTGGCGGCCGGGGAGCTCCTGGCCGTGGTCGCGACCGACGCGCTGGAGCTCGGCATCGACATCGGCGAGCTCGACGCGGCGATCTGCGTCACGTTCCCGGGGACGGTGGCCAGCCTGCGACAGATGTGGGGGAGGGCCGGCAGGCGCCGCCGCGGCCTCGCCGTCTACGTGGCTGGACAGGACGCGCTCGACCAGTTCTTCTGCCGCCACCCAGACGAGTTCATTGGGCGCCCGGTGGAGGCGGCGATCCTCGATCCCGAAAACGAGCAGATCGCTGCTCGGCATCTGATCGCGGCTGCCTACGAGATGCCCCTCACCGACTCCGACGACGAGGTCTTCGGGGTGGGGTGGCGCGAGCGCGCGGGGCGCTTGGTGACTGCCGGCGAGCTGCGCCAGGCCGGCGGCCGGCTGATGCCTCGCAGCAGCGGATTCGTGGCGGGAAAGATCCCCCTGCGCTCGGCATCCGCCGACTCGGTCGCCGTGATCGAGCGCGGTTCGGGTGAGATGCTCGGCCTGGTCGAGGCGGAGCGCGCCTTCACCACCGTTCACCCCGGCGCGATCTATCTGCATCTCGGGCGCTCCTACGAGGTCGAGGAACTCGACGTCGAGGGACGCCGCGCGGTCGTCTCCAACTTCGACGGCGACTGGTACACGCGCCCGAAAATGGACACCGAGATCTACATCGAGCAGGTGCGCGAGCAGCGCCAGGTGGCCGGCGTTCAGCTGAACTTCGGCGAGGTGTCGGTCAGCGAGCAGGTGATCGCGTTCCAGCGCGTGTCGATTGCCGACCAGAAGGCGATCGACATCGTCGGGCTCGACCTGCCCGAGCAGCACTTCGTGACGCAGGCCCTCTGGTACGTGCTGCCCGACAAGCTCAGCGGGGCACTGCCCTCCAATGTCCTGCTCGGCGCCCTGCACGCGACCGAGCACGGTCAGATAGCCGTCCTGCCGCTGATCGCGATGTGCGACCGCTGGGACATCGGCGGCCTCTCCACCAACATTCACTTCCAGACCGGCCGTCCGACCATCTTCATCTACGACGGCCACCCCGGCGGAGTGGGAATCACTATGCGTGGCTACGAGCAGTTTGAGCAACTGCTCGGGGACGCCGCGCGGCTGATCGCCGAGTGCCCGTGTGACGACGGCTGCCCCTCCTGCGTGCAGAGTCCCAAGTGCGGCAATCTCAACGAGCCCCTTCACAAGGAGGGCGCGCTCGAGCTGATGCGCCTGATGCAGGGTGCCGCGGCATGATTGCCGGGAAGGAGGCCAAAGCGTGACGCCTGAACGACGTGGCAAGCAGATATCGGTGATTGGGTCGGGGACCTGCAAGGAGGGTTCGGAGCCCTGGCGACTTGCCGAGGACGTGGGCCGGCTGCTGGCCCAAGCTGGAGTCGCTGTGGTCTGCGGCGGCTTGACGGGCGTAATGGAGGCGGCATCGCGCGGCGCCGCCGGGGCGGGTGGAACGGTGATCGGCATCGTCCCTCACGACTCTCCCGAGCACGCGAACCCCTATTGCACCTACGTCGTTTCCACCGGTGTCGGTCACGCGCGCAACCTCGCGGTGGCGGCTTCCGGCGAGGCAGCGATCGCCATCGGTGGCGAGTGGGGGACGCTGTCGGAGATCGGTCACGCCCGCAAGCTCGGCCGGACGGTGGTCACCCTGCGCAGCTGGACCGTCAAGGGCGAGGGACCGATGGAGTCTGCCCCGGGAATGGTGCGCGCCTCGACCGCCGAGGAGGCCGTTGCGGCTGCGCTTGACGGCGCCTGATCCGCGTCGTTCGCGGGCAACGCGCAACACGCTTTCGATGCATTGCGTGGAAAGCGTGTTTAGGGCCTATCTCCTGCGCGGATAAGGCCCTTAGCGGGTTGGCCAGAGCTGCCTCAGGGCGAGGATCGCGAAAGCGTGGGACCAGGCGAGTGGCGTTGTCGAGCGTGGGACACCGGTGCCGGCGTCGACCCGCTCCGGCAGCAGGCCCGCCGGGGTTGCGGCGCGGCGCAGCGCTCCCAGGAGCCGGAGGGCAGCGCGCCTATCGAGCCTCCCGGCGGCGCTGCTGGCGCGGAGGTCCATGGGGGTATTGCGTCGTGCGGTGCTGTTTTCGCGGACCGCATAGGTATCGCGTCGTGAGGCGTCTTCCCGGCCCGGTGCACCTCGGGCGAGCGTGGCGAGGCTCCAGGCGCTCCAGGCGGTCGGCGCGGTCCATGGATCGTTGCCGCCCGACCAGTCTTCGGACGGAACGGTGCCGAAGCGAGGGCTGCGAGCCGCGAGGCGGAGCAGAGTCCGGCGGGCGAGCGGGTAGAGCGGTTGCAGTGAGAACGGCCGGATGGCCCATGCAGCCGCGGCATCGAGTCCCGAGCCAGGATCCCCGGCGCGCCGCGCCAGCATGCCGCTCGAGGTCCCGAAGCCCCTCCGAATCCCCCCAATCTCCGCTCGACGGGCCGATTTCGTGTCGTATAGAGACGTTTTCGGCCCATCGATCGCGGTCGTGCTTGCCGCAGCGACGGCGTTGGCCAGGTAGTCGCCGGGGTCTCCCTCCTGGTAGTCCGGGCGGCTCCTCCACCGGGTTGTGCATCCGCGCGGCAATTGTGGAAGAGGGGGAGACCGGCCGTCCAACCCCGCTCCCGTGGCTCGCGCAGCCGCGGCAACCCATCCGCAGGCGTCGCCCTGCGCCGCCCGGCCTCCGACCGGTTCGCCGGTTCCCCGAAACCGCGCGGCGGAGGCCAGGTCCAGTCCGAGAAGGAAGCGCGCCACCCGGCTGGCCTCAGGCCGGTAGCCGGCGGAAGCCAGGGCGATTGCCACGGCGCTCGCATCACGTGGCCACACGTACGCCCAGCCATCCCGGAGGCCGGCCACGACCGCCCCCGTCTGCCCGTCGCTCAATGCGCGCAGCACCAGCAGCGACCGCTCATACATTTGCCGTGCCCAGCCGGGTGCCCCCGGCCCCAGCGGTCGAGCGTGCCCTACCCAGCCGCGATCTTCCTCAACGGCGGCGCGAACGATCTGCGGCGCCGCGGTTGCTTCGGCCCGTCCAACGGAGCAGACAAGGAAAACGCGGCGGCGCCACCGCGCTTGGTTGCAGCGCAGCCCGTCGTCGAGTTCGACGTTGATCCGGTCGGCCACTGCGTTGATGGTGCGGTGAACCGCGGCGCCGCGCTCCCATCCTGGGCTGACCTTGATCACCTGCGCCAGTGTCTCCCCGCGAGCTGCATAGGTGATCTCCACCCTGGCGGAACCGATCCAAGCGACGGTTCGCAGCACGTTTGTGCCGGGGAGGTACGTCTGGCGGACCCAGGTCGCGCGCCAGAGCGGCAGCGCATGCGAACCGCCAATCGAGACCCGCGGCACGATCCCGGTATCCGCCGGAACCGTGCCGGCGACCTGTCGCGCGGCCGAGTTCTCGATCAATGCTCGCCCCGCCGGTCCCGGCACTCGAAGATCGACCACGTCCCCATACGAATCGACAGCCGCCGTGAGTCGGCCACCCCCGACCACTGCCGTGCCGAGGAAGGGCGGCGCCTTCCCCGGCAGGCCAGGCGGCGTTCGAGGATCCGCCCCCGATCCCCCCGAGATCGCCGGCGCCGCCACCCCGACCGCCGCGACCATCACTACCGCTCCACGCGTCAACCTCACATCCGCAATGCAACCAGCCCTCCGGCCCGCCGGTCGCTAGCCTTCCCACCGCGGCCATAGCCGCGCCCTCCGCGGCGAGGTAGCTCAGTTGGTAGAGCACACGACTGAAAATCGTGGTGTCGCCGGTTCGATTCCGGCCCTCGCCACTCCCCGAATCCCAGGTCTGGCCTCAAATCGAGGCCCGGGCCGGGATCGGTCAGGTGGGGCGGAATGACAAAGGCAACGGCAGCCTAGTCAGGACCCGGCTGAGCCTCTGATGCCTTTGCCGCCTGCTGGGGTTTCGAGGCGGGATGAGATGCGTTCCGGGGCGCCGATGTAGAGGCCCTGGACGTAGTCGACGCCGTAGCGGCGGAGGAGCTTGGCGGCGGCTGCGTCCTCGACGCCCTCGGCGATGATCCGCTTGCCGAGGCTGTGGCCGACGTCGGTGATCGACTTCACAACCTGCTGGTCGGTTTCGTTGAAGGCCAGCTCGCGCACGAACTCGACGTCGATCTTCAGGTAGCGCGTGGGAAGGTGCTTGAGGTAGCTGAAGGAGCCGAAGCCCGTGCCGAAATCGTCGAGGGCGACGTCATAGCCGAGTTGGTTCAACTGCTCGCTGAAGGCGCGTGCCTCCTCCATGTTCGACATCGCCGCCATCTCGGTGATCTCGAAGATGACCGCGCCCGGGGCGACGCCCCTGCGGGCCGCCTCTCGTGCGCGGCTGAGGACCACCGAGTCGCCGATCGAGTGGGCTGAGAGATTGATGGTGATCCGCTTGCCCTGTTCGGCGAGCTTCAGCCCTTCCCCGGTCACCCAGCGATCGAGCTCGGCCACCAAGCCGAATCGTTCGGCGGTGGGGATGAAGGCTTCGGGCGGGATCATGTCGCCGTCCTCGGAAACCATCCGCACGAGCAACTCGTGGTGGCTGACATCCCCCGACTTCAGCTCGACGATCGGCTGTCCGTAGAGGGCAAAGCGTTCCTCCGCCAGGGCGTTGCGGATCCGCTGCACCCACTTCAGAGCGCCGCCCGCGTCGCCGCTATAGACGCGGATCTCGTCTCGCCCCGCTTCCTTGGCTTCGTACAAGGCGACATCCGCAGCCGTCAGCAGGTCGTCGGTCACGAGCTCCTGGGGGCCGTCGAACAGGGCGACGCCAATGCTCACCTGCACCGGCGGATCGATTCCCGAATTTGCAACGCGCGAGCGGATGTCACCGGCCACCGTTCTCGCCTCCAGCTCCGTGGCCTCATTGAGAGCGATCGCGAACTCATCGCCACCGAGTCGGGCCACGACGTCCGAGGTCCTGACCCTGCCCCGGATTTGCCCGGCCAGAGCCGTCAGCGCGGCATCGCCCGCCGCATGCCCGTGCAGGTCGTTGACGAGCTTGAGGTTGTCGACATCGAGCACGAGCAGGGCTCCGGGCCGCTGGTAGCGCGAGGCATAGCGGAGCATGCGATCCAGTTCCTCGGCGAAACGGCGGCGGTTGAGCAGACCGGTGAGCAGGTCGTGGTCGGCCTGATAGTCGAGCTGCGCCTCGAGGCGGCGGCGGCCAACGGCGAGTCCACCGAGATGGGGCCGCGCGGGTGGCTCGCGGACGTCGCGGTGGCGCTCAGGCGGTTCGTCCAGTAGCTCGATGAATGGCTGCACGAGGTCGGGGTCGAATTGGTTGCGGGCGCCCCGCCACAGTTCCATGATCGCCTGATCGCGGCTCATCGCTTTGCGATTGGGGCGGTTCGAGGTCATCGCCTCATAGGCGTTGCAGATCGCGATGATCCGCGCCGCAAGGGGGATCGCATCGCCCTTCAAGCCATCGGGATAGCCGCTGCCGTCCCAGCGCTCCTGGACAGAGCGGACGATGTGGCCGGTATAGCCGAGCGCCGGCGCCGCGGAGATGATGCGCTGGGCGATCAGCGGGTGGGTCCGCACGAAGCGCCGCTCCTCGGGGTCGAGTTCATCCGCCTTGTCCAGCACGAGGTTGGGAATCGCGATCTTGCCGATGTCGTGCAACGCCGCCGCGCGCGTGAGGGTGTGCAGGTCCGCCGGGTCAAGCGCGAGCCGCTCGCCGAGCCGGGTCGCGAGCTCGGCGACGAGGACGGCGTGGGACTCCATCTCCGGGTCCCGCGCGCCCAGCACCGCCGTCAGCGCGTCCTGCACCTGCCGCTCCGTGCCGGGTCTCCTCCTGCCCTTGCGGGCGTACATCTCGTCGTCGGCCCGCCGGATCAGGTCGGTCGTATCGCGCCCGTCGCGAGGAGCGACCGCGCATCCGTAACTGGCGGTGACGGAAAAGCCCTCGCCATGTCGAGCCATCGCGATCGCCAGTTCTTCGCCGGTCTGCTCGGGCGTCCTTGCGCCGGCCGGGAGGAGCACACAGAACTCATCGCCGCCCATCCGGTAGGCGCGCCCGCGCTTACCGAGGGCGTCGCGCAGCCCGCCGGCAACCTGAATCAGCAGCGCATCGCCGGCGCTGTGCCCGAAGGTGTCGTTGTACATCTTGAAACCATCGAGGTCGAAAAGCACGAGCAGGATCGGCTGCTCGTCCTCGGCCTCGGCGGCGCCCCTCTCCAGATCGCCGATCAGCTTCCTGCGATTCGCCAGCCCGGTTAAGGGATCCAGCTGCGCCTCGAGCGCCCGGGTCGCGAGCAAACCGGCCGTTTCCCGCAGCGAGACCGCAAGGCGGCTCACGACCAGGGCGAGCGTGACTGTGGCCAGCACGAGGCTGGCGACGCCGAAGTCACCGAAGGGCTCCAGCGCCAGCACGGCGATGGCGGCGAACCCCCCGGCGGTTGGCACCACCGCACGCCCGACACGAGAGCCGTCCTCCCAGAATCGCCGCCGCCCCACGGTCACGGTCGCGGCGCCGATGGCCATCACGATCAGACCCAGCAGCCAGCCGCTGTCAAGGACACCGCCCGCCTGGTACGTGCCGTTGGCGTTTTCAACGATGTAAAGGGAGTCGGCGATGGCGAAGATCGCCATTCCGACCGCGAGGGCCGTGAGCCCGCGCTCGCGCCGCCAGCCGACCGTCGCCGAGATCACGACGAGCATCGTGAGCAGCGTCACATCCCCGATCGGATAGGCGATGTTCGTCAGCGCGCCGGCTACCGATTCGCCCGCTGTTGCGTCGACGACGGGCTTGAGCACGAGGGCGGCGGCAACCGTCGCACAGGCGGTGCCGCCGATCAGCCCGTCAAGCCAGACCCCAATACCCACTCGCCCGCCGTGGTCGCGGCGCTGGGCGGCGACGACCGCGAGATACATGAGTGGGTAGAAACCCAGGTAGCCGATATCGGCGATGGAGGGATTGGGCAGCGTGGCGCCGGCGGCGAGCTTGTGCTCGAAGTAGGCGTTTCCGAGCACCCACGACGCCATCCCAAGGCCGGCCAACCCCCAGAGGACACGGTCTTCTGGCCTTAGCGACGCGCGCCAGAGGCAGACGGACGCGGCGCTTAGCCCGATCGCGTCGGAGACCCATGTGGCGAAGGTCTGCTGTGCCGAGGAGCCACCGAGCTCGGTCAGGGCACCCAGCGCGAACGCCGTCAGCAGCCCCGCGCCGACGGCGATAACGACCCACATCCAACGGGAGCCTTGGCTCTTCTGATCGTCGAAGCGGGCTGGGGAGGATCGACCCCTACTCATTCTCTGTACATCGGTTCTTGAGCAGTGACCCATTAGAGACCGCCTCATAACTTTTGGGCATGCCTGCGGGCGGCGGGCCGGGCTACCAGCAGAACTTGTGGTGGTTCAGGCGTATCGCCTGATCTTTCGGGACCTAGCCCGTTATAGGAAGCAGCGAGGCAAAGATCGCTGTCCTTGCGGGATGGGGTCTCTTGCGATACACACCCATGGTGAAGGAGGACTCCATGAAGAAAATCGCCGTTCTCGGCACGCTCATTGGTTTATTGGCATTCGTCGTTTCCGCTCAGGCGAAGCCGCACTACGCGCCCAGCCCACCGCCGGGGTCGCATCACTGCCAACCCCACAATGTGGGCTACTACGCGACCGGCACCCTGGTGAACGCGACGCTCACGCCGGAAGGGAAAAACCGCTACAGCGGCACGATTGAGGTCAACGTCACCAAAGCAAACCACCATGCTGCGACCGGCGACCAGACCTTTACGCTGACCGGCGCCAGGGTCAATTTCCACCACGGGGTCGATTCGACCGCGCCCGCGCAGGGCAGCCGCGTGAAGCTGCACGGCAAGATCACCGCGCTGGCGAAGAAGTGCCCAACCGAAGGCTTCACACCGACGATCACCGTCAAGAAGGTCGACATCAGGCAGGCCAAGCCGCACTAGCCGATCGATCTTCAGCAACCGACCAGAGAGGCCCTCCGCTGGAGGGTCTCTCAGCTTCCCGCTCGATTCGCTGATTCGGGCCCTTTTTGAATACGGGGGAGCGGTGCAATGCCAGAGTCGGGCGGCCCGCGCTGAGCCCAAGGGCCATTGCGGGTCTCTACAATCGACGGATCGAGCGATGAGGCTCGCTCCTTCATAAGCGCGGCTGTTGCCGCTGATGGCCTCTACCACGTCCACCGACGCTGATAGGAGGCCTGCAATGAAATCCGTGCGACTTGACCTTCGACGGTTGGCCGCGATCTACGCCGGCGGCACGATCGGCGCGCTCGGGCGCGTCTGGCTGTCCGAGGCGGCGCCGCATGGGGCCGGCTCCTGGCCCTGGGCGACCTTCGCGGTCAACATGGTCGGCGCGCTGCTGATCGGTTACTTCGTCGCCAGGCTGCACGATCACCCGGAGGACGGCCTCGCGCACCCCTTCCTCACGACCGGCATCTGCGGCACTCTCACCACCTTCTCGACCCTGCAGCTGGAGCTGTTCCAGATGGTCGAGGGTGGCCACGTCATGCTTGCCCTCGCCTACGTTGGCGCGACCATCGCCGCCGGCTTCGTGTTCGTTCGCGCGGGGACGGCGCTGGAGCGGCGGCCGGAGCTCGCTCGTTGAGCGCAGCCGCTTGGATTGCCGTCGGCCTCCTCGGCGGTGCGGCGGCTGCGGCGCGCTTCGCGATCGACGCGGCCTTCGCGGCGCGGGCCGACCATCCATTTCCCGTCGGGATCCTGGCGGTCAACATCTCCGGCACGCTTGCGCTTGGGATGGTCGCCGGGGCGGCGCTGCACGGGCAGGCGCTGGTGGTGGTGGCCGGTGGCGCCATCGGGTCCTTCACAACCTTTTCGACCTGGATCCTCGACTCCCATCGCCTCGCCGACGCGGGCCACGCGCACCTGGTCTGGCTGAACCTCGGCCTTTCGCTTGTGGCCGGCTTTGCCGCCATCGTCCTCGGGCACTGGCTCGGCCAGGTCGTCTAGCGACTCGATGAGGGTTAGGCGCGTGCGCGTCGGCGGCGGCGCCTAGCTCGCACCAGGCCTCTCGTCGCAAACCGTCCGCACCCTTCTCTACCTTGATCTCAGGATGACTCAGCAGAGTCTGACGAACACCACCGAGCAACTGGCGGCAGCCCCCGCGCCCCCCAGGGTTCCCCTGCGGGAGCTGGAGGATGGTCAGCGGGTGCAGAGCGCGTACGCGGTGCGCGAGCGTGAGTTGCGGCGCAAGCGCAATGGGGAGGCCTGGCTTCGCCTTTTGCTGGGCGACGCCAGCGGTAGCGCTGAGGCCGTCTCATGGGAGGACGCCGAAGCACGCTACGCACTTGCCGCCCCCGGCTCGGTGGTCTTCGTTACCGGCAGCTTCGAGGTCAGCGAGCGCTGGGGGGCGAAGATCAAGGTCGCCGACCTGCGCGAGGCAGCCGCGGACGAGTACCTGACGGAGGATCTCGCCGTCGAGCCGGAGGTGCCCTTCGAGCGGCTCGAGAGCGACTTAAGGGAGCTGCTCGAGACGGTTCAGGAGCCACAGCTGCGGGAGCTGCTCGATCGTTTCTTCGGCGACCAGTCCGAGATCTGGGCCCGGTTCCGCGAGGCGCCGGCGGCGAAGGTCTACCACCAGGCGTACCGCCACGGGCTGCTCGAGCACACGGTCTCGGTTGCCAGCGCCGTTAGCGCGGCCGCCAATTTCTTCCCGGGGATCGATCGCGAGATCGCGGTGGCGGGAGCGCTCCTGCATGACATCGGCAAGACCGAGGCCTATAACGACGATCCGCTGGCGATTGACCTCACCGACGCAGGTCGCCTGCAGGGTGAGATTCCGCTCGGCTACTACATAGTGCGCCGTGAGATCGAGGAGATCCCCGGCTTCGACCCCCGGCTTGCTCAGGCGGTCCTCCACATCATCCTCAGCCACCACGGCTCTCTCGAGCATGGCTCGCCGGTTGTGCCGGCCACCCGCGAGGCTGTTCTCGTCCACATGATCGACAACCTCGGTGGCCGCCTCGGTAGCTTCGACCGTCTCGAGCGCGAGCTTCCGGTTGGCGAGTCCTGGTCGAGCTTCGACCGAGCGCTTTCCGGCTCGGCCTACTTCGGCCAGCGCGCCGCCTGAGCTAACCGTACGGCGCGCCGCCCAAGTCGCTCAGAAGCGCCGCGTGCAGCGCTGAATCCGGTGCGTGCTGCCATGCGCGTGCTGAATGCAGCGGACCAGCCTCTGGGTGTTGCCGCCGTGCATCTTCGTGAAATTGAAGGAGTGACGGACCTCTCGCTGGATCGTTTGGCTCAGCCCGCCGATCGTCTTGCCGATCTGCTCCAAGCCACTTGACTTGAACGCGTCGTTGCCTGTCTGAAGGGCCGGCTTCAACAGGAACACGTAACAGAGGAGCGCGATAACCGCCACCACGGCCACGCGGGCCAAGACGGACGCGAGAGTGCCGAAGAAGATCCGGAACAGGAACATGGCTTCGAGCATTAAACGGTGTCGAGGGGTAATTCGCTACCGCCCGCATGCGATGTCGAGCGGTTCCCGCATCGTCAGGCAGTGATTTTCGCTGCCCTTCGCTAGATTTCCCCCAGAGGGCGCCGGCCATGCGGGCCAGCCCGCAAAATGCGGGATAGGGGGCAAGCTCGGAAGGGGGCGGCCAGGCTGCCCTCACTATCCTGCGATTCGTGGCGAAGGACACCGAGAAGCTGATCCGCCAGCTCTCTCTGATCTCGTTCCTGATGGCCCAGGGAAGACCGGTTTCGGCCCTGGAGATCAAGCGCGAGGTCGAGGGCTATAGCGACATGAACGACGATGCCTTCGCGCGGCGCTTCTATGCCGATCGCGCGGAGCTGGAGAGCCTCGGCATCCAGCTCGGTATCGAGAAACCCGGCGAGGGATTCTTCGAGGCCGAGCTCTACTCCCTGCCGCCCGAGAACTTCTACCTGGACGCGATCGAGTTCACCGACAACGAGCTCGCCTCGCTTGCTACGGCACTCTCCCTGCTCACCGACGGTGGTTTCGCCTACGCCGAGCCGCTGCGCCTGGCGTTGCAGCAGGTCGCCTGGGGGCATCCGAACCCGCTCAGCGAGGG